>CAZBQL010000132.1:0-7708 GCA_964493985.1 uncultured Dehalococcoidales bacterium | reverse complement strand
TGAGATACGTTCATGCTCAAAGATTTTCAGAATGTATGCTTTCTTCGCGTATTTACCCTTAAAAACCCATCACCCTCTACAATAATTGTTATCGCAGAGGGTGAATTAATTCGGTAACTAAAGCTTGTCCCGCGGATGCTAAACCGGTAAGTCTATTTTATACTTCTTCACTACGTCCATTATTTGTGCCGCCGTTTTCTCATCCGGATCACAGAGTGGAAGACGTGTACCGCCCACCCTGAAGCCAACCTGGTTGACGGCATATTTTACCGGTATCGGATTGGCGATTATAAAGAGAGCGTTGACCAGTGGAAGCAGATGCCGGTGTATCTCGGCTGCCTTGCCCGTTTCCCCGTTAAGAAAGGCGTAGATCATCTCGCTTATCTGTTTCCCTACCAGGTGTGACGCGACGCTGATCACTCCGTACCCTCCCAGGGCAAGAACGTTCAGTGTATCGGAATCGTTGCCGCTCCAGACATAGAAATCGTCCCTGGTACGTTCTATGGTATGCGAGACCTGCTGCATATCTCCGCTGGCTTCCTTTACACCAATGATATTTTCAATCTCACTCAGCCTGACAATAGTATCGACAGTAAGACTCCGTACCGTTCGGGAAGGTACGTTATAAAGTATACAGGGCAAGCTGGTACTGTCGGCAATTGTCTTAAAATGCCGGTACAAGCCTTCCTGGGTGGGATTGTTATAGTACGGCACTACCAGCAGGCATCCGTCTACGCCGATCTTCTCGGCGCCTTTCGTGGCAGAAACGGCTTCAGAAGTACTATTACTGCCGGTCCCGGCCACGACCGCACCGCGGTCACCGACTGCTTCCTTGACAACCCTGAATAATTCGTATTCCTCTTCACGTACAAGAGTGGGCGATTCACCGGTCGTTCCGACCACAACCAACCCCTCACTCCCGGAGTCCATTAACGCCAGGGCAAGCTTCTTCGCCTGGTCATAGTCAACTTCCCCTTTATCATTAAAAGGTGTTACCATCGCAGTCAGCATTCGTCCTGGTATTTTCATTTTACCGTCCTTCCGGGCGAACCCAGTCTCTTTTTATCATTTCTTCGGCAATCTGTACTGCGTTCAAAGCAGCGCCTTTCCGAAGGTTATCCGCAACGATCCACATTGCCAGGCTTTTGGTGTTCGAAGCATCCTGACGAATACGTCCCACGAATGTCTCGTCCGTTCCGGCACAAGGCCACGCCTGAGGGTAAAGACTGATAACCGGGTCATCAAGCACCTTCACTCCAGGTGCTTGAGATAGAATCTCCCTTGCATCCTCAGGGAGCATAACATTAGTAAATTCCACATGAACCGCTTCACTGTGGCCTGTCAGCACCGGGACCCGTACACAGGTCGCCGAAACCGCAATCCCGGGAGCGTGCATAATCTTCCTGGTCTCTTCGACCATTTTCCACTCTTCCTTGGTATACCCGTTCTCCAGGAATACACCGATTTCCGGCAGAGTATTAAACGCAATCTGGTGAGGATACACATGTGGTATCGTCTCCTTGCCTTCGAGCACCTGCAACACCTGAGTTTTCAACTCCTCCACCGCACGTATACCGGTACCGGAAACCGCCTGGTAAGTATCGACTATGATCCGCTTGATGGGATTAACTTTATGAAGCGGATAAAGAGCAACCACCATCTGTATGGTCGAACAGTTCGGATTGGCAATTATTCCTTTGTGCTTCTGGATATCTTCCGGATTGATTTCAGGTACCACCAGCGGGACATCCGGTTCCATTCTCCAGGCAGAGCTGTTGTCGATCACGACAGTCCCAGCTTTGGCAGCAATCGGTGAAAAATGCTTACTCGTGTCACCTCCCGCCGAGAAAAGTGCAATATCTATATCTTCAAACGATTCCGGAGTCGTTTCTTCAACGGTGTATTCCTGGTGATTGAAAAAGAGTTTCTTGCCGGCAGAACGATATGAAGCCATCATTTTCACCGACTCTATCGGCAGATTCCGCTGCTCCAGTACCTTAATAAATTCACTTCCTACCAGTCCGGTGGCTCCAACTATCCCAAATCTGTACTCTTTCATCAATCCTTCCTATAAATCCAGCAGTTTATCAAGTCCGTAGGTATAGCCCTTCTTCTTCACCACTTGTTTCACGGCGTATAAAACGCCCGGTGTATAACATTCGCGGTTTATCGTATCATGCCTGATACTCAATGTCTGCCCTGCTGTTCCAAGGATAACCTCCTGGTGGGCCATTAGTCCAGGCAATCTTACCGAGTGAATGGGTACTCCTTCTACGACCTGCCCCCTGCTCTCGAAATTCTTATCGCTGTCGTAAGGCTCGGGAAACGGTTTACCTCTTTCTTCGGCCATTCCCCTGGCAGTTAGAATTGCCGTTCCGGACGGTGCATCCGCCTTCTGGTTATGATGAAGTTCTATTATCTCGGCAAACTCCATGTATTTAGCTGCAATCCTGGCAAGATGCATCATCAGCACTGCTCCAAGAGCGAAATTCGGCGCGATCACTACTCCTACACCGTTATCGACAGCAAGTTTCTCCAGTTCGGCCAGTTCATCTGACGAAAGGCCCGTCGTCCCGATGACCATGTTTATCTCCTTTTTCAACGCCAGTCGGGCTGCAGGCATGGTAGCTTTCGCCACGGTAAAGTCTATCATCACATCAGCGGGACACTTTTCAAGGATCTCATTGATATCGGTGGAAAGCGGTACTTCTCCTGATTCATCGGGCAGAGCGAGACTTGTCTTCTTTGCATCGATGTCAACTGCACCGACAAGCTGTGTCTCTTTATCACGGCAAACTGCAGTGACCATTTCACGGCCTACTTTTCCCAGTGCACCCTGGACAATAACCCTTATTGGTTCCATGGTTCCGCTCCTTGATTTTCCTATCGACGTTTATTCCGGAAATTCTGGGAGCGCTGGGGAGGACGTGAATTACGCTGTGATCTGAACGGATAGTCTACCGAACCTGACCCTCCATCCTTGCTCCCCGATTTACCGGTAGATTCTTCGAGTACGGCTCTCCTGGACAGGTTGATCCTGCCAAGGTTGTCTATCTCTATGACCTTGACCATTATTTCATCATCGACTTTGACGACATCCTCTACACTGTTCACCCGGTAATCGGCGAGTTCGCTGATATGGACCAGTCCTTCCTTACCCGGGAGTATCTCTACCATCGCACCGAAATTCAGTATACGCGTGACTTTTCCGGTATAGACAGTACCGACTTCAACTTCCTTAGTCATGTTCTCGATTATCTCAATGGCTTTACGAGCTGCCGCTTCGTCATTCGAGCCGATCAATACGGTCCCGGTATCATCGATGTCTATGGTCGTCTTTGTCTCCTCAATTATCGACCTGATGGTTTTACCGCCAGGGCCGATAACACTGCCGATTTTTTCAGTCGGTATACTTATTTTGTACACTCTCGGAGCATACAGACTCAGTTCGCTGCGGCTTTCACTTATGGTCTCGTTCATCACTCCAAGTATGTAAAGTCGTGCTTCCTTAGCCTGCTGGAAGGTCTTTTCAATTATTTCGGCTGAGAGTCCTTTTATTTTGGTATCCATCTGCAGTCCGGTAATACCTTCAGTGGTTCCGGCTATCTTGAAATCCATATCCCCGTAGTTATCTTCGGTACCTTCTATATCAGTGAGTATGGCATAGTTCCCATTCTCATCCGTAACAAGCCCCATCGCTATCCCGGCGACTGCTCGTGTTATCGGTATTCCTGCGTCCATGAGAGAAAGACTGGACGCGCACACGCTGGCCATTGAGGTACTTCCGCTTGAACTCATAACCTCGGAAACAAGCCGTATCGTATACGGAAATTCTTCATCTTTCGGTAGAACCGCCAGGAGTGAGCGTTCGGCCAGAGCGCCATGTCCGATTTCACGACGACTGGGTGTGCCTATTCGCCTGACCTCACCGGTAGAGAATGGCGGGAAGTTATAATGATGAATAAATCGTTTCGTTTCTTCGATTCCCAGCCCGTCGAGCTGTTGCTCTTTCCTCGTCGATCCCAGCGTGGTTATCGTCATTACCTGAGTCTGACCACGGGTGAACAGTCCCGAACCGTGGGTACGCGGTAGTAGTCCGACCTGACAGTCGAGTTCTCTTACCTCGGTTAAACCTCTTCCGCTGATTCTCTGGCCCTTATCGAGGATACTTTTCCTGATCTCATTCCTGATATTCTTGTCGAGGACGGTGTAAATCTCACCTTCCTGGATATCTTCGAGATTCTCGACCAGGTCTCTGGTTATTTCAGATACTTCATTATCTCGTTGCGCCTTATCGGTATTTCCAAGAGCCTGTGCAAGTTTCTCTCCGATTCTGGCTGAAACAGCTTCATAAACATCAGAAGATATTTCCTGCGGTGTTATGTCAATCTTCGGTTTTCCGAAAGCCTGCTGAATCTGCTCCTGCAACTTAATAATATCCTGGTTGGCCTCATGACCCATCATTATTGCCTTGAGAACAATATCTTCAGGGACCTCATTTGCTCCGGCTTCTACCATCACAACACAATCTCTTGTACTGGCTACAACCAGGTCAAGGCCACTTTCCTCAAGCTGCGAAAGCGTTGGGTTCAGTATTAGTTCACCGTTCAGGTAACCCATGCAAACGCTGCTGACCGGTCCCGCGAAAGGAACTCTGGACATCATCAGTACCGTCGAACTGCCTATGATAGACAGTAGATCGGCATCGTTCTCGAGGTCTGCGGACAGAACGGTAATAACCAGTTGTATATCTCTGCGCCATTCCTTGGGCAGTAAAGGCCGAAGCGGCCTGTCCGTCATCCGGCAGGCCAGCGTTGCCTCCTGGGTCGGGCGCCCTTCCCTGCGAATAAAACCGCCGGGTATTTTACCGGCGGCGTACAATCTCTCTTCGTAATCGACAGTTAACGGGAGAAAATCCACTCCCTCCCTTGGTTCTTCGCTGATACAGAGAGTTACGAGTACTACCGTATCTCCGTACCGGACCGTAACGGCGGCTTCCGCCTGTCCGGCTATTCTTCCTGTTTCAATGATAAGTCGCCTGCCGCCGACTTCACATTCAAAAGCCTGGGGTGTTAACAAAATATACTCCTATTGTATGATCAAAATCATCTGTTTATTTTCGCAGTCCAAGCTGCTTTATTAAGGTGCGGTACCTTTGAACATCTTCGTTCATCAGGTAGGCAAGCAACCTTCTTCTTCTGCCTACGAGCTTGATCAGACCCAGCTGTGTGTGGTAGTCATGCCTGTTGGCGACCATGTGCCCGGTAAGCTGGTTGATTCTTTCTGTGAGCAGGGCTACCTGTACTTCAGTAGAGCCTGTATCGCCCTTCTGCCGGGCGAATTTCTCTATGATTTCCGTTTTCTTGCCTTTATCCAAATTACACTACTCCTGTAACATTACTTACAAATAAAACTTTTATCCGATTATTGAGTATAACATAAAAATAAAATAATGGCACGAACTTGGGCGCAAAACTCTGATATCTAAGCACTAAATCCTAAACAATGTCGAATTACTAATCTCAAAACTCTTATTTATTTGGTCATTGTTGCTTTGAATTTAAATAATTATCCCTTGACATCACGTATATGGTATATTATTATATAGTATAGGTGCGTGGGTGATGAACAAATATACAATAAACGATTTCAATAAACAATTCCCAGATGACGGTGCTTGTTTAGATTGGATTATGAAAAAACTCTACCCACAAAAGGTGTTTTGTGTAAAATGTCGCAAACCCACTAAACATCATCGAATAAAGGGTAGAAAAGTCTACGGTTGTGATTATTGTGGGCATCAAATTTCACCTGCAGCTAACACGATCTTCCATCATTCATCAACACCTTTAAGAACGTGGTTTTATACTATTTTTATTATGAGTAACACTCGTTGCGGTGTATCTGCAAAACAGATTCAAAGGGAGACAGGAGTCACCTACAAAACAGCATGGCGAATGTTTAAACAAATCCGCTCACTTCTACAAGGGAATAAAAGTTCTAACCGGGTTAGTCGAGGTTGACGAGACTTATATCGGTGGCAGACGAGAAGGCAAGCGAGGGCGTGGTGCGGAAGATCCAGTCGTTTGTGCTGTTCAAAGAGATGGCAAAGTAGTTGCTAAAGCTGTGCCTAATGTAAAACAAGATATCCTAGTTCCATTTATGAATAAGAATATCGTTCGTGATGCTACTCTATATACAGATGAATTACCCGCATATAACCATATGGCTAGAATTGGATATAGACATTTGAGAATCGAACATGGTGCAAAAATCTATGCTCGTGGCGACATTCATACAAATAGTATCGAAGGTTTCTGGTCGCTGGTTAAACGAGGTATGTCTGGAGTCTATAATTCCGTATCACCCAAATATCTCTGGTCATACTTTGATGAGTGTATATTCCATTATAATCATCGCAAAGATATACAGCCAATGTTTGCCATTTTTATTAATAAGGTAGATAATTATGGTTAGTCCTAACCATATATTAGCGTTTCAACCGCTTTCAATTTTCTAGTATTAGGTTGAACGACATGATCTAAATCATGTAAAAACTCCACACCCTCATCTACTGCAATATCATCATTATCGTAACTATCAACAGAGCCACTACTTGTTTCAGTATAATAAACGCGAGGTTCAGGAATTGGCTGTTCATCCTCAATAAGACTTTCAATATATTCAACAGTAACACTTTCGAGTTCCTTAATTGCAGACTCCATTGTTTCTCCCTGAGCCATACATCCTGATAGCTCTGGATGAATAGCCAAGTATATAGGTTCGCCTGTAGTAGTAACGTCCTCGTATATTTCTATAGTATAAGGTTTTTGGGCAATTTCTTTTGCGTTTAATCCACTCATTTTTCCTCCCCCTTCTCTAATTCTAACAATTTGTCGACCAATTTAACAGCGTGCGATATGTAACCTGTAGCAAATTTAGTATGATTGGGTAGCGTACCCCTTAATTGTGGATATTTAAGGTGTTTTGCTATTGGGTGATTAGAACCTTGCCTTATATCAAACCCAAATCCTTTGTATAAAGCATACAATTCCTCAAGCGACCAATTATTCTTAGATTGTCGCATTCCCTCCAACAGTTTCTTAGCCCGTTTAGACACAATATCGTACCCCGTAGATCAATTCTTGTCTACTTCTCTGAGAAATAATTTAATAGTCTCTTTCTCATCATTATCCACTAATAATGATACTTGATATGTATCCGGTTTCGGGAACACGATACCTCGTAATTCAAGTATTTGTTTAATGCTAGCGTCACCACCTTGCGGAGGGCGGGAAACGTTGATAGTTCTGTGCCAGTCTACAACTTTATTCTGAGCGTCCGAATCTAATATCTTAACTGTTAGTTCTCTTTCGGTATCATATTCGGATGGGCTAGCTAATAGTTCGACCACTACGTACATTTGCGGATGCATGGCAGGGAATTGATTAGCACGGATTGTATTAAAAATACCAAGTACATTTAACTTCCCCTCACGTGAAATATTCGCGGAATCAGCAAGCATTAAATGTATCACTTCCATATCAAAGCCCCTATAACAAATACTGTAGTATTATTATAGTCGGCCTGATAGAAAAGTCAACCAAATAATACGTGATTTTAAGGGATACTCACCTAAATTTATTTAGCGTGTAGGTATTAGACATTGGATATTCAGAAGCTCAGGAACCAGGATTTAGGATGTCTA
>CAZBQL010000131.1:4224-7802 GCA_964493985.1 uncultured Dehalococcoidales bacterium | reverse complement strand
ACGCATTTACGAATGGTATAATTGCCACTTAAGTAGCTTCCCAAATATACATATAGATAGAAAGTGACTCTGACTATGCACCAGGAAGAAAGCATCTATAAACGCTATCAACGCGGTTTTACCCTTGATGAGGAGTTAACCGAACCAGCCTACTGGCTGGCATTCGGTCGTGGTCGTATGCTGGTCACGCCGGATGGGCTTCACCTCCCCTGCCTTAAAAACCTTGAAGAACTTGACTTATCTCCCGTCAGGACACAATACCTGGGCATACTTGACGGTAAACACTGCTTTTCCGCTGAACTATTACCGGATACGGAAGCCCCGGAGGGCTCGGAGTTTATGGACCTGATGTCGGCTTATAATGTCCTGGATGAAGATATTTACCTGCTGGCCGGGAAAGCTACACAGATAATTGCCTGGGACCAGACACACCAGTACTGTGGCAGGTGCGGCAACGAAACGGAATATATGTCCGGGGAAAGAGGGAAAAAGTGCCCCGTTTGCGGCCATATGAGTTATCCCCGTCTTTCTCCGGCAACCATAACCGCTGTCGTCAGGGATAAGCAGATACTGCTGTCCCAATACGCCGCATTCAGGGGACGCGGCATGCACACGATAATCGCCGGATTCGTGGAACCCGGTGAGACACTCGAGGAATGTATCCACCGGGAAGTGTTCGAGGAAGTAGGCGTGCGTGTAAAAAATATCAGGTACCTGAAAAGCCAGCCCTGGCCTTTCCCGAACTCGCTGATGATGGGTTTCATCGCCGAATACGACGGTGGCGAGATTAAGGTGGATGAAAAAGAAATCGCCCGTGCCGCCTGGTTCGACCTGGATAACCTCCCCGAGACACCCCCACCGCTCAGCATCGCCCGGAGAATCATAGACTGGGTAGTCGAAAATTACTCTTAGTTATAAAAGGTTTGAGATTAAAAACCGGAGGGAGAGGAAATGAAAATAGTAGATTTGAAAACATACCGGGTAAATAATCCTACCAGCAAAGGTTTACCTGAAAAGTGGCTATTCGTAAAACTGTTCACCGACCATGGAATAGAAGGTATCGGTGAAGTGTATGGCGTCCCGTTCGATTTTCATATAGTCGAGGAACTTGTCAAATCTGTTGCCGACCGCTTTCTTATCGATAAGGACCCGTTCCAGATAGAAACGTTCTGGCGTGGTGCTTATGCCAGCGGTTACGACCAGCATCCCGACCTTACCAAGATGGGCATTATCAGCGGACTGGAGACCGCCTGCTGGGACATAATCGGCAAGGAACTGAACCAGCCGATATACAACCTACTAGGCGGTAGATATCACGAGAAGCTGAGAAGCTACACCTACCTCGGCCCCAACCCGGATAAACCGGAACAGCGTAACACTCACCAGGACCCTATCGCCGCAGGCGATGCCGCTGCTGCCTACGTTAAATGGGGATTCACCGCTATTAAGATAGATCCGGTCATGAAAGAGCCTCCTCCCCCTCCCGGCGGTTCACCCATACAGATATCACTCCACGTGCTGGAGAATACCGAAGCGGTGGTCAAGAGTATCAGGGAAGCCGTAGGAGATAAGTGTGATATTCTTATCGGGACTCACGGACAGATGACTACATCCAGTGCTATCAGGCTGGCCAAGCGACTGGAGAAATACGACCCGATGTGGTTCGAGGAGCCGGTCCCGCCTGAAAACCGCGATGAAATGGCTAGAGTAGCCCGACACACCAGCATTCCTATCGCGACCGGCGAAAGGCTGGCTACAAAGTATGAATTCAGAGAACTACTCGATAAAGGAGCAGCTTCTATCCTGCAGTTCGCTCTCGGAAGAGTCGGAGGTATCCTTGAAGCCAGGAAGATAGCCGGAATGGCGGAAGCTTATTACGCCCAGATAGCCCCGCACCTCTATGCAGGACCTGTCGAGGCGATGGCGAATATCCAGATAGATACCTGCAGCCCCAACTTCCTTATACAGGAGAGTATCAGGAGATGGGACGGATTCCATGCCGACTTGCTGGTGAAGCCGATACAGTGGGAAGAGGGATATATCATTCCGCCTACCGGGCCTGGACTTGGTATCGAACTCAACATGGACGTAGTCGAAGCCAATCCCGCCCACACCACCGCGCCCGGCATCTTCCAGTGGGGCGATACGCCTGAATTCGGATGATATCACGTAAATCGTCATTTCGAGATTCGCCGTCCACAGGCGAACCGAAGCAATCTATATAAATCATAGAGATTGCTACATCTCCTGATTTCATCGATACTCGTAATGACGAATGGGTGAGTATGTTTATCGGCTACCTTACTTTTATGGTCTTCATGGCCTTTATCCTTGCCCTCTGGGAAATCCAGATAGAGGGCAAGGATGGATGGGCGGCGAATTTACCGGGCTGGCATATCGAGAAAGGCTGGCCGGTAAAACTTACCGGTGGACGACCGGTGACCGGATATCATTTCTATATGACGATTTTTATGATCGCTATTGTTCACCTGCCGGTGTTTTTCGTTCAATGGACATGGCAGCTTGAGTGCCTGCTTATGGGCTTTTACGTGGGTATGATGGTAATGGAAGATTTCCTCTGGTTCGTACTGAATCCTCATTTCGGGATAAGGAATTTCCGTAAAGATAGAATATGGTGGCACAAGCAGTGGTGGGGTCCGGTACCGGCTCTGTACTGGTATCTGCTGCCAATTGCCGGCATACTTATATTCTTCGGTAGAACTGCCTTTGATACTATCTAATCTTGACTTAACGAATCGTTAAGGCCCCTGAGCAAATTTCCGGAAGTATCATACCTGTTTCTCGCCATGAACGCAGGGAGAAACCTGTTAATTATATGAACTCTATTGGTATAGTGAAATGTTATCCTATAACCCCCTGAGTGCCCAGACTATCCTTTCAAGCGAATCAAGGGCTTTTTCTTCAGCTTCCCTGGCTTTTTTCAACTGCTCCAGAGCCAGCTTGTACCGCTCATTTTCTTCGAGTCCGTCATCCGGCGGCATCATGGGAAAGAGTTCAACAATCCTGCTCAAGCTGTCCACAACCGGGAAATAACTCTGGATAGCTTCCTCGAGGAGAGGAGTAAGTGAGACCTCCAGTCGTGGTTTCGCTTCGTCCAGGAATTTCAGACCGAGCGCCCGGCATTCTGTCCAGACCGCAGCATTATATGACATTCCATTGACTGTCGCTTCACCTTTATCCACCGTATCTATCCATACGTCATATCCCTCAAGACCTGTATGGTAACCGGAATGCACCCACTCCCCGGGATCTCTTGCGTGTTTCAAAGCGAATTCAAGCGATTCTTTAACGGTTTTCTCATCATCTTGTGGCTGTCCCCGTTTGAGTCCGTATACTTCGACGATACCGATATCGGTTTCTCCAAGTTGCTGCCATGGCTTCGGACCTTTTTCTCCTTCTATTCCGGGACCGTTAAAGTAGTAACCAATATCATCATATCCGGTAATGACATAGAATTCCGGTTGTTCGAGTTCCCAGCCATAACAAGGCGTTTCCGCATCTATAGATTCCCTGACTTTGTTCCAGGCTTCTTTCTGCTTTTCTGCGAAATCGTCATT
>CAZBQL010000131.1:2357-4124 GCA_964493985.1 uncultured Dehalococcoidales bacterium | reverse complement strand
GGATTCCACCGTAAATTTTCCAGATGTTTTTCCATTTTATTGCTCCCTGTCCTCCATTTCACGGGAGATTATTCAGGATCTAACGTTTTGAGATTATTATTTATTTATAAAAATCCTGAATTCTAATCGCTAAGCTCTAAACAATATCAAATTCCAACTTTCAAAACATTTGTATTTTGGTAATTCGATATTGTTCAGGATTTAGTATTTCGATATTAGTATTTTTTAAGTTGTTTGTATTATCTCGTTAAAGTCATTATATCAGGTCTACTGTTTTCAGCACACGTAACGCTCGCAAAGTCACCCATTTGTTCGGCTGCTTTTTCACTCCGTATTCACCCCAGGTTTTACCTTTATAGTCGAATTCCAGGGGCCATCGACCTTGATCATCCTGTTTGGACAGTATCAAGGCCAGAGTATTTTTCAATCGTGGGTCATTTCCGTACCCCAGCCTGACCAGTGCTTCGGCGATCTGAAGTATATCAGTTATGTAAAATACAGGAAAGCCAAATTTCCACCAGTTGCCGCTGGGCTTCGCTGCATAACCGCAGGGGTATTCTGCTGTAGCCGGATCGATTCCCAGGATAAAATTCACTCCCCTGTCGATTGCCCTGTTGATCAGGGCAGTCCTCTTTTCTTCCGGCAGCCTGCTGAAAGCAAGCATCACTTTCACCGCGCCCCAGGCACAGGCCAGTTTATTATTGGCGCCGCAGTTAAAATCCGGACCTATCTTGCCCGAATAATACCGCAACGGTGTGGACTTATCTCCCATCGGCGCGACTCCTTCTCCCGTGGTCGTCATCGCCATCCATTCGTACGCCTTATCCATCCGCGGATCATAAAAACCCATATCCATTAGTGCCGTCAGCATATTTCCCTGGAGGCAGTCTATCGTCTGTGACGGCATCCCATTGACTGAGATCTGGCCGTGCTCAGTCACGGCATGGTCAAGATAATATGAACAGGCTATGGCAATCCGTTTATCGGCATTGATAGAAGCGCCCAGCTGTGACAGCAGGACCAGCGACCATACCGTCCCGGTATATTTAGGCAAATAGCCGGCACCCGGTTTTTCCCAGTAGCCTTCAGGGTCCATTTTAGAGAGAATGTACACGATAGGACCTTCCCGGTGCGCCCTTTCCCTGACAAACGAAACTTCCTTTTCGCTGGCATAGGTCAGATCTCGCATAGCCAGGTATTCGACGCCGCTTCCATCAGGTTCAAGCAGCCAGTCCAACACCTCTTTTTTCATTGTTACTCCTCCGAAGAACCGTCTGCATCGATGAATATCATCTTGTCGCGGAGTTCCTCGGCAACCATTTTCTTAAGAGACGTCTCGGTAAGTTTGCCCGCATACTGCGCCTGGATAAAAATAAACGGCCTTTCTACGCTCAGAATCCTGAACGGGCAATGTATAAACTCGGGAGGTATATAGACGATGGTCGATTCGGTAATAATATGGGATTCCATTTCAGGTCCCATGCAGATTTCCATTACGGCGTTGAGTTTCCTGGGATTATCCATATCGGTTCCAAGAGCTACCAGGACTTCCGCATCACGGTGGGTGTGGGGACCGTGACCGTAACTCTTTGTAGCTTCCTCTCCCATAATCATCACCGAGAAATAATTACTGCCCTTGATTATGTCATCATCGGTAAACACTACCATCGCCGGCATTTTACCGAATCCCTTTTGCCGTTCATCCGGAGTTAACTCGTTTAAAAAATATTTCCTGTACTTGGATTCCTCCATCTTTTTCTCCTTTAT
>CAZBQL010000131.1:0-2257 GCA_964493985.1 uncultured Dehalococcoidales bacterium | reverse complement strand
TCTTTCACAATAGCCCAGGCTGGACAGCCATATTCAACACAAGTCCCGCATTCGGTGCATTTTTCAGGGTCTATGAAATATTGATTCTCCCCTTCGTATATCGCTTCCGCAGGGCATTCATAATAACAGGCGCCACACTGGACGCAGTCCTCCGTGATTTTATATGCCATAGTCTACATCGGCCCCTTGTTTTCGTTCAGTCGACCTATTATCGATTCCAGGCGTCTTACCCTTGTTTCTTCTTTTTTAGCATCGAGGTAAAACATGGTGTAGGTCCTCCTGATAGAAAGCGGCATATTAAGGAAATTCGAGAGTGCCGGTTCAGTTCCGTTAATAGCCTTAATAAGTATCTTTACCTGGTCGTCTGTGGCTGTTTCCCGTTCCGGAAGGTCCCAGTTACCGGATTTTTTTGCTTCTTCGATGGCTGCCAGACCAGGTCCTTCCATTTTTCCTTTACCAATAAGTTTCTCAGCGGCTTTCCTGTTTTTGACCGACCACTTACTGCTCTTGCGACGCCGGGAGAATTTCTTAATGTACCTGGTATCGTCGATACTCTTTATCAGCCCGTCGATCCATCCGAAACAGAGAGCCTCTTCCAGGGCTTCATCAGACTTAACAGTTTTCAGTCTGCCGGATTTACCAAATATCAGCCAGATACCCGGACTTTTATCGTGGTTACTACTCAGCCACTGCCTGAACTCTTCTCGGTCTGAAAACAACAGTTGCTCCTCCATAACTCACAGGATATATTGATGTATCGGTAGAGTCAATACCTGTCGCGACAGAATTAACATATGAACTGCACTTATGTCGCCTACTGTGATACACTGACATTAACTATAAATAGGAAGAATGAACCGATGCCGCGGGAACTACTGATAGTACTCTTACTGACGATAGGCTCTTTTCTGTTTCTGGTTGGTTATTTCTGGATAGGTTTCCACGCCCTGAGAAATGACCCGGGATATGGAAAGTGGGCTTTTCTAAGCGGTATTTACCGTATTAACTACTGCCGGGGCAACTGGAGCAGGACGAAGGTCCCCTGTTCGGCTACGATACTGGGTATGGTACTGATTCTCATCGGGATAATCATCTAGTATTCCAAAAATCCGTGTGACTGTAAATATTGTTTATTCTGACCTGGAATATACGTTCATATCCAGACCACAACCTTTCGCATAATCACAGATATCATCAATTATCGATTCATCGGGCAAAACCAGATTAATTTGGCTCTGGTATGTATTCGTTACTCCCATACCCGAAGACCAGAAAACGAATTCGCCTTCGGGTAATTTATTGACTACCGATTTCAAGGCTTCATTACCGATAATATGAACACTCACCCAACCTTTGACCATATTAATAGTTGAAGTTATTTCTTCAAGCGTTTTATTCCGATTGGTACCCGTAACAAGGGTGAAATGCCAGATTTCACCCTCCTGCCACGAATACAGCTCATATCCTTTCATCGAGTGCGGGAGCACATCTATCAACGTCACCGGCGTTTCGTTTATAAGCTTTCCCGCTTTTTTCAACGATTTCATGATTTCAAGGTTATTTCTGGGGTCTTTGCCTTGAAAGAAACCTGGTGTAGGATATCCAAGCCCTATCATCATCGCATCCGGGTCTTCAATCAGAGGTTTCATTATGGTAATTCCATCGAATGACAATGAGGAATACATCACCCAGAACGCCCCCCAGTACACAGGTGAATTGTCTAAACATACGAGAAATGATTTTCCGCTGACAGGTACTTCCAGTTCCGAAATACGCTGATAGGCATCGGCTGTTAACTTAACCTCGTGAGTTGAGGCATCATAGGTCGTAACATCTTTAATTGAAATTATCGGTTCTTCTGCGATTTCAACATGACTCAGTGCTTCCATCTGCGAAGGCGGCACATCATCACGGGTCAGGTAAATAGCAAAACCCTTACCATCCTTCATTTGAACTTGGTATGTGGAATTTTCCGATACGGGTTCATCCTGTGAAGTACAGCTATAAAAGAAAGAAAACACGAATATTAACGTAGATACGAAAATAACAATGTAATGTACTCGCTTTTTCATTCTTGTTTACCTACATGGAATGTAACGCAGGAAATCACCAGAGGTTACTGTTACAGTGGACATTTTTTAATATTTCCCCCGTAACAAACGAAGGTTAATCCAGTACCTGCTTGCTTAGAAAAATGGGATAACCAAGCCGTTCGTGGTGAGCCTGTCGAACCACAACGGCGCCCTTCGACAAGCTC
>CAZBQL010000130.1:0-7843 GCA_964493985.1 uncultured Dehalococcoidales bacterium | reverse complement strand
CTGCCCTGATACCATCTATCTCATCTTTCAAGGTCGCTCTGATATTATCCAGTTCTGTTTTCAGGTCTTCTTTGATTTCCGACTTGATGGTTTCCAGTTCATCTTTCAGACCTTCCATTATTGTCTTGATCATGTCGTTTGTTTCGTTTGACTCTTTATTTTCCATGAAAACCTCCTGTAAAAATTATTTAAAGTATTAAATCGTAAATCAAAATAATTATTAAATAAAAAATTAAAACATAAATTAAAATACATTGTCAATAGTTACAATTTCCAGGACTTGCATCTTTTCAAAGACGAGTCAAGTACAAGATATTCTGGATTCCGGCTCAACAGATTAATAAGCATAGTTTTTGTAGAAATTCTAAATCCTAATTCCCAAGCTCTAAACAAATTCAAAGCACTAATAACCGAATAACCCTGTGTTTTGAGATTGGTAATTCGATATTGTTCAGGATTTAGGGTTTAGAAATTAGAGCTTCAAGGCAGAGCTGTAGCAGAGAAGGTTAAATAAATATGGTTAAGGAAGGGCGGGAATGACAGGTGAACAGATCATCGGACTAAAACTCTTATTATCACCATCTTGTAATGATTTTGTAATGTTTATGTAATGTTATCCATGCAAAATTCATCTATTTTTAATTTTCAAGATATAGACTGAGTACACAGTGTTGTGATTGACAATGAATACAATCGAGATAGTAACAGGACTGGCTCAATACTTACCTGGGATTAAACGGAGAATGGCGTGAATTATATCTATGACTACTTCAATTATGAGCCAAAAGTTTTGTATTATGTAGCCGAATTCGTATTGAGTCAACAGGATAGCAATTATATATTTGAGTGGAGAAATTGCCGGACATTATAAAAAGGATTTTTCATTTATACTTAACAATCACCAATCATACAAATAAACATAAAGGATCATAATCGGTAAGGTGAAGTTCATTCATCGTAATCAACCCGGATTTACTTTAATAGAGACATTGGTAGCGTTAGCCCTTGTGAGTGCTACGGCTTTGTTTTTTGTAAACAGCTTGAGTACCTCGTCAAGTCTTAGCGCTTCTATAGACGAAGACGAAACGGCGAAGAACCTGGCTGAATACCAGATGGAATATGTGAAAAACCAGGATTACTCAACCTCTTATGAACCGGCGCCGATTCCTGAAGCTTATGGTAATTACACCGCGAATATAACTGTTAGTGCAGTAAATGTACGTGACGGCAATATCCAAAAAGTCACTGTGGTAATCGCCCATCACGGAATAAATGTAACAAGCCTGCAAGGCTATAAATTGAACTGATATGTACAGAATATTTAAAACCAGACCGGCCAATCAGAGAGGAGTTACTCTCGTAGAGCTGCTTGTAAGTGTGGCCATAATAGGCATTCTTGCTCCGGTCCTTAACCTGTTAATTATCCACATCCAGGACGTAAATGCATCTTCCAGTAACCAGATGGTGGCTATAAAGCAGATAGAAAAAGCTATCTACTGGATAAGCATGGACACGCAGATGGCACAAATTATTCAGACCGATGCAGGCGACTCGGGATTCCCTCTCTCTCTCTCTTGGGTTGGTTGGGATAATACGACAACTGATATAACCTACACAGTCCAGGATAACGAACTCCTCCGCTCACGCTCTATCAACGGAAACCCACCTGTCGTTACGGTCGCTGCTCAATATGTTAATGAGGATTCGGAATCGACGAATTGCACATATAATGGTAAGTCGCTTGCCTTTACGATTACCGTTTCAACAGGCGGGTACAAACCGGCAAATGAAACAAGAACCTGTATCATTATGCCTAAATCACAGTAAACGAGGATTGAAGAATGTTTAATCCATTTCAATATCTACCCAATAAACGCCATCAAGGACAAAAAGGCATGGTACTGGCCCTGGTACTGATCATGTTCCTGGTAGGCAGCTCTCTTTGTGTTATTCTGCTTCAATCCGCTGTTTCGGGAACAGTAACCGGCCAGGTTTATGAAAATAAAGCAGCCGAACTATATGCTGCTGATGCCGGCATCGAAGATGCCAGATGGATAATCAAGTATGATTATCTGGATACATTCTTGACCAGTCCGGAATACGAATATTATAAATTTTCCAATGACTGGACCTATACTACTTCTGAATTGATTAATGGTGAAAATGTTACTGTGACAATTGAGAACGTCTGGATTCCTGTTGACATTCCCGCACCAAGTGATATGGAAGCCAGGGCGATAGTCGAAGCGGAAAAACTGATAATTACCAGTGCAAATGGTAGTTCAGACTATAATATAATAATTACCTATTTCCCCGAGGTTGGAGAGGATTTGAAGGTTGAAAGTATAGGCGTGTGGATACCGAAAGGTTTTCATTATGTTTCAGGGAGTTCAAACCTGGAAGGTCTGGCGGACAATATAACGGTAGTGTCGCATGCCGGTAATGAAGCTGTAATCTGGAATTTTAGTTCTTATCCATATGACAACCTGCCGGGAGTAGACCCCTCAGAATCTCCCAGAGTAGCTGAGATTACATTCCAACTCGACTCGGAACTATCCGATGATGATCCTGATACAGTTGCCTGGATATCAACCAGTGATGTTGCCGATATACCGTTTTCATGGGAATCGGATGTCAAGGTCTATAAAGCTACTTCCAGGGCGGGGACCACTGAAATAGAAGCCTGGATGGCAAAAAGCGAGACACGCCTGTTAAGTGGAGGTATTGCTGGAGACTACATGGCAGTCGGGAATTCATTGATGATAGATGCAGACCATGATGGTCAATTTCGTGATACGCTGCTTTCCGATAGTAGCGCAAATGTCAGTAGTGTTCCAATCGATGCAACCGTGAGAGCCGCCTACCTTTACTGGACAGGATGGAGAAATGGAGTACAGTTTTACGATACCTGTGATAATTATAATAATTGGACTGAAGGCAGCGCATGGAGTATCTCGGGTACTCACAATAAAGAATTCAGGGGACATTACAGCAGTGGAGGTAGTGCTGCAAGATATATCACTCTGAGTGAAAGTATTAACCTGAGCGGGTTTTCTTACCCGGATGTAAAAGTGATGTGGAACCAGGACGAAGGCGGAAATCTGGAAGGTTCTGGAAGCTCTCAAGATATCCTCTGGTACGCATTTTCTTCTGATAACGGAAGTAGTTGGGGACCAGATCAAGAAGCATTTCGTAATGATAATCCGCCCGCAACCTACGAATCTGACGTTCCCGGTGCCTATTTAACCGATCAGTTCAAGATAAGGTTTTACATCGAAGGTTTCGATGGAGGAGGATCCGGAGGAACGGAATACTGTTACATCGATACTGTCACAATAACGACTTCGGAAATGATCCCCGACACCTCGATAGAATTTAAGATAGATGGAAACCAGGTGTACTTCACAGGTGATGGCACTCCAACAATTGGTACCGAAGAAATCGTCGCAAGCTGGTCGGATAGTATGCAAAATACGATAGGTGCTACACATGAAGGTTACTCGTATGTCTGCTTTAAGGATGTAACAGCCCTGGTGAAGGCTTTCAGTGCAAAGGCACCAGATCCGGCTATCAACCACCCGGGTAATGCTGTTTATACGGTCGGGGATGTGGCTGCGGATGTTATAAGTACCAGTTATAGTCCCGGAAATCCCAGCCACCTTGCTCATGCCGGATGGTCTCTGATAATCATCTATACAAGCGCGGATACAAAAGGACACTCTCTTTATCTCTATGATACGTTTATGCACTCACATACAGGTGAAAACCTTGATTTCGACGCGGACAATCAGTCGGGAGGAACGATTACCAGGTTCCTGGTGCCTGAACCATTGGACGGTGAGGTTAATGCAGCTAAGATGACGGTATTCGTCGGTGAAGGTGATGAAACGTGGAATGGTGATTACCTGGAATTCAATGGTACCAAACTCTGGGATGGTACAACTACCTCCGGTAACACTGAAGCTGATCCTACTAACTGCTGGAATGGTGCGTCTCTTGGAATGACTGCTGAGGGAGTAGACGTTGATACCTTTTACGTTACCTGGGCAAGCGGGCTACTCTTACCCGGTCATACCACGGCTGATATCGATATATACACTCCGCAGGATGAATATAACTTGATATATATAATTCTTGCTTTCCGCGACGAAACCAGGACTGGTGGCGCCCTCAGTTATTTGATAAACGAATAATTTTCAATAATTTTTATCACCGGTATTTACTGTAATCTCCTGACGGTAAGAGCTGCGGAATTGAAATATAGTTTCAGTAGAAATTCTAAATCCTAATTCCTAAGCTCTAAACAAATTCAAAGCACTAATATCCTAATAGTCTCGTGTTTTGAGATTGGTAATTCAATATTGCGCTTGCAGGCTGTCACTGGTATAATGAAACAAGTTTGGGGATTCGTATACTCCGACTCATTTTATCTTTGGAGAAAGACCAACATAACTATCTTTAGTTCGGAGAAATTGAAATGAGCCTCTCATCCCTGAATCGGATGAGAGGTTTTTAGTTAATAAAAATGGCAAGCGAAGATAAAGCAAGAGAAAAAGAAGAAAAACTGGAAACCATGCGGCACTCGGCATCTCATATTATGGCCGAAGCCGTGTTATCCATGTTTCCTAATGCTAAATTCGGTATCGGCCCGGCAATAGAGAACGGTTTTTATTACGATTTTGACTTACCCCGCTCGCTCACCCCCGACGACCTGCCGGTTATCGAAGAAAAAATGAACGAGATAGTGAAATCGAATACTCCCTTTGAAAGAGACGAGGTGTCAAAGGAAGAAGCACGAAAATTGTTTGCTGACCAACCTTACAAACTTGAACTCATCGATGAACTGGAAGACGAAAAGGTTGGAATCTACCGGCAGGGAAATTTTACCGACCTTTGCCGCGGACCTCATGTAGAGACTACCGGGCAGGTTAAAGCATTCAAGCTTACCAGCATTGCCGGGGCATACTGGAGAGGTTCGGAGAAAAATCCGATGCTCCAGAGAATATACGGAGTAGCTTTCGAATCGCCGAAAGAACTGAGAAAGTACCTCCAGCAACTCGAGGAAGCCGCCCGCCGTGATCACCGGAAACTGGGCAAGGAGCTGGAATTATTCCTCCTTCCTGAAGAGATAGGCGGCGGACTGGCCATATTACCGCCTAAAGGCGGGCGTATCCGGTCAATTGTCGAGGACTTCTGGAAAAAAGAACATTTTGCCAATGGATACGAGATTCTCTATACCCCCCATATCGGTCTGTCAAAATTATGGGAAATAAGCGGCCACCTTGATCATTACCAGGAAAATATGTATGCTCCGATTACTATCGACGAACAAGAATACTACTTGAAGCCGATGAACTGCCCTTTCCATATACTTGCATATAAAGCCAGGACGCGCTCTTACCGTGAGTTACCACTGAGATGGGCAGAGCAGGGTACAGTCTACCGTTACGAGAAAAGCGGCGTTCTTCACGGTTTACTCAGGGTACGAGGTTTTACTCAGGACGATGCGCATATTTTCTGCACTCCCGAACAGATGAATGATGAACTATCCGAGGTGCTGCGATTCTCACTATCTATCCTGAGGACTTTCGGATTCGAAAAATACAAGATTTACCTTTCAACCCGTCCGGATAATTCGGTCGGCGAGGAGCAAAGATGGCTTGACGCTGAAGCTGCTCTACGTCGAATTATCGAAGAATCAGGCCTGCCTTTCAAGGTCGATGAAGGAGGAGGTGCTTTTTACGGCCCCAAGATCGATCTTAAAGCTGAAGATGCACTTGGCCGCGAATGGCAGCTTTCAACTATTCAATTTGACTTTAACTTACCCGAGCGATTCGACATGACTTATATAGGCGCTGATGGACAGGAACACCGCCCATATATGATACATCGTGCGTTACTTGGAGCCTGGGAAAGATTTTTTGGGCTGCTTATCGAGTATTATGCCGGTGCTTTTCCCGTGTGGCTCTCTCCGGTTCAGGTGAAGATAATACCTGTGGCTGACAGACATAATGATTACTGCCGGGAAATTGAGAAAGAACTTCGCAAGCAGGATATCCGGGTCGAGGTTGATGACCGCTCGGAACGCATGAACCAGAAGATAAGGCAGGCACAATTGGAAAAAATTCCGTACATGCTGATTATTGGTGATAAAGAAGTGGAGTCATCCACCGTTTCCGTCAGACTACGGACCGGTGAACAGACCACACAGTCGCTTGAAAGTTTCAGCGCAACTGTCAGGGAAGCTATCGAGACCAAAGCGACCGGTCTCAAGTGAAATAATGCCGGACTAATATGAGCCTGAAATTTGATTATCAGCCTTAAATGTGATATAGTTCTATGTCGAAACGATGTTTTATTAACAGGAGGATAACCTAAACATAGCAAAGAAGCTACGCGTTAACAGAGAAATAAGGGCTTCAGAGGTTCGTCTCGTTGGAGAGAAAGGCGAGCAACTTGGGATAATGCCCCTGGACCAGGCAAGAGAAGCGGCGAGAAATCGCGGTCTCGACCTGGTTGAGGTAGCGGCTACCGCCGTACCGCCAGTGTGCCGTCTACTCGATTACGGGAAATATAAATACGAGCAGGCGAAAAAAGAGAAGGAAGCCAAAAAGGGACAGAAGATAGTCTCGCTCAGGGAAGTACGGTTGCGACCGAAAATCGGTGACCATGATTTTGAAGCCAAGGCGAGACTGGCCCGAAAGTTGATTACCGGTGGTGATAAGGTCAAGGTAACCATATTGTTCAGGGGACGTGAGGTAACTCACCCTGAAATAGCATGGAAATTACTGCAAAGAATGGCGGAATCACTTAAAGATATAGCTGCTGTCGAGGGACAACCTCTCATGGAAGGAAGAAGGATGCATGTAGTAATGGCCCCGGGTGCAGCACCGAAAGCGAAAACCGAAAAAGTAAAGGAAGAGGTTAACTAGAGATCGATGCCAAAAATGAAAACACATAAAGGGGCTAAAAGCCGTTTCCATGTTACCGGCACCGGTAAGATTATGCGTGTTAAAGGACCGAAAAGTCACCTGCGTATGAAGAAAGCGAAGCGTGTCAAACGGCTTTTTGATGAGAAAATCGAACTGCACCCTGCCGATAGAAAAAGAATAAGCAGACTGATACCCTATGCAGGGAGATAAGAGGAGAACGAACCTTGCCACGAGTTAAGAGAGGTTTTACAGGACATCACCGACATAAGAAAGTACTTGCCCTTACCAGGGGGCAGAGAGCTTCCCGTCATAAGCTTTACCGGCGAGCTCATGAAGCAATGCTTCATTCTTTGAGTTACGCGTACGAACACCGCCGCGAGAGAAAGGGCGATATGCGGCGTCTCTGGATTACCCGGATAAATGCAGCCAGCCGGAATAACGGAATTACTTACGGACGTTTTATGGAAGGCTTGAAGAAATCGGGAATCGGAATTAACCGTAAGATGCTTGCCGATATGGCGGTCAGAGAGCCGGAAGCCTTTACCCAACTGGTTACGACAGCAAAAAGCCAGATAGAAAGCTAAGACAGGAATCGTTGTCTAAATCAATAAGTTTATCGTTAGCCCCCTGGATTCCAGGGGGCTAATTTTTGTGCAGTGGAAAAGCGAAGGTATATCAGGTAAAACAGGTGATAAAAGCTCTGAAAAGGCTGGAGGTGGAAAGTGGTAATCAAAGATGTTAAGAAATCTGGGTTATGTGCAGAATTTCCGAGTCTAAGATGGCTGGCTGAAACGAAAGAAGAAGCTATTAAAGGCATTACGCAACTGGTATCGAACGTTGTAAGCGATATGGAATCTAGCAATGAAACTATTCCTGTTCCGCTATCCACTAAGCATTATTCAGGGAATTTG
>CAZBQL010000129.1:0-8133 GCA_964493985.1 uncultured Dehalococcoidales bacterium | reverse complement strand
TGGTAATCCCGAACAAGCCTTTTCCTTCTCCAAGATTCCCAATGACGGTGTGGGCTTGGCACGTATGGAGTTTATTATCAACAGCTACATTCAAGTTCATCCTATGGCTCTCGTTTATCCTGAGAAGATAATAGATGAGGTAGAGCAGAGTCAACTAGACGAACTTACTTTCGGCTATCAAGATAAAAAAGAGTACTTTGTGGAAAAACTAGCCCACGGTGTCGGGACCATCGCAGCGGCTTTCTATCCGAAACCTGTTATCGTACGCATGAGTGACTTCAAGACTAATGAATACGCCCATCTCATAGGGGGACGCTACTTCGAACCGGTGGAAGAGAATCCTATGATAGGTTTTCGTGGTGCCTCTCGGTACTATAATGAACGATACAGGGAAGGCTTTGCGCTAGAGTGCAGGGCGATGAAACGGGTTCGAGAAGAGATGGGATTGAACAACCTCATCATAATGATCCCCTTTTGCCGGCGGTTGGATGAGAGTGAAAGAGTTCTGGCTGAGATGGCAAAGAATGGCCTGAAACGCGGAGAAAATGGACTTCAGGTCTATATCATGTGCGAAATTCCGAATAATGTCATCCTGATCGATGAGTTCAGCAAGCTATTTGATGGCTTTTCCATCGGATCCAATGACCTGACTCAACTGGTATTAGGGGTTGACCGTGACTCAGCACTGGTAGCCCATGATTTTGATGAAAGAGATCCCGGAGTGATGAAGACGATTTCCATGGCTATCCATGGAGCCAGAAGAAACCACCGTCATATTGGACTTTGTGGTCAGGCGCCAAGCGATTATCCTGAGTTTGCCGAGTTTCTGATGAAAGAAGGAATAAATTCAATGTCTCTCAATCCTGACTCGATAATGAAAGTTACCCTTCAGTTAGTCGATGTAGAAGATAAATCCTCCAAATAATGCCCAAATGATTTGCTGATATACCCGGTTTATCCGGCTTTACTCCCGGGGGCTTTTTGCCAGCAATCCCGAAAGTTGCCGGTCAACTGTTTTCGATGAGTTCCTCTCGATCTTTGAAAAAGAACCATACCCTTCTGCCGCAGGTAGCCAAGCTCAGAGTGCCAAACCTTCTCCACTCAAATCCACAGCAATGCCGGTGTGCATCATATTTCCTCCATATTCAGCGCTTCGAAGCCGGAGATAACGTCGAACAGTTCCTCGTCGATTCCACTCTGGCGTAAGCGATGGAATGTCCCGTTGAGATCCTCCAGTAATTCGTCGATGTTATTGTCGGCGCGTTGCATCGCCGCCAGACGGCTCGCGTTTTCGCTTGCAAGAGATTCCGCGCATGCCCGAAACAACGAGATGAAAAGATATTCACGGATGAGTGACCGCAAGGTCACGGTCCCACCACCCATGATCTCGGGCAAGTTTTGCGTTATCCAGGGAAGTTCGACCAGGTTGCGTCGCCAGTTTTCGTCCAGCGGTAGTAGTCGTTGACTGACGGGTACATAAACCGCCCCGGACGTGGGGCGGTTGTAGAAGAGGTAGAGTTCGTCGACTCCACCCTGGTTGTACCGCGTGTCACTTTCCACGAGAATTTGCCCGACGAGTGGGGTGATGCCATTGACGGAGTTCGGTACGGCGAAGAGACCCATCAGTGGCAGGCCTGTGTCCGCCATGCGGGCATGAACACGCTCACCGACAGCCCATACCTCGGTTTTAGCCGGCAGAGTCGCCAGCGTCTTGATCGCATAATCAGCCACCACATCATTAAACTGGCCCACCAATCCCTGGTCAGAACCGAATATGACTATGCCAATCGTACTCGGAATTGTTTGTCTTTTCCATTCTTCAATCAAGGGAACCGAACCATTTTCTCGGAAGCATGCTCCTAAACCTAATTCGACAGTGCGATAGTAGTCGGCTAACGCACGCACTGATTTCTCGTATTGTCCGATGCTTGAAGCTGCCACAGCTTTCATTGTACGTACGACGGATTGAAGGTCTCCGGCTCCGTCAATTTTTCGGCGTAGACTCGCCGTGGTGTCGCTCATGATGCTACCTCAGGTTCAGGCTTCAGCTGGAAGCGGGCAAGTGATTTACTGGCGATTTGGATAATCGTTTCACGATCCTCATCGCTCAATGTTTCGGCGGTATCCAAGCGCTCGCGTACCTCTGCTGGGATATCTGCTGCTGCATCACGTAGGGCTTGCTCGGCGTCCGTAATCTGGTCAAGTGGCACGCTGTCGAAAAGTTCTGCGGTCAACGCCAGCAGAACAACAATTTGCACGGGCATGGACACCGGGTCAAATTCAGGCTGTTTTAGGCAGGCGCGAATTCGTCGTCCGTGATCGATGATCTTGCGTGTGTCTTCATCCAGGCGGGCTCCGAATCGGGAAAAGGTTTCGAGTTCCTCAAACTGCGCATAAGCGAGCTTCAGGTCACCTGACACTACGCGATAGGCTGCTCGCTGTGCTTTACCACCAACGCGAGAAACTGATTTCCCGACATCGACCGCAGGCAGCACGCCCAATTGGAATAGCGACGGCGAGAGGTATATCTGCCCATCTGTGATGGAAATTAGGTTGGTCGGAATATAGGCGGAAATATTTTGCGCTTCGGTTTCGATGATGGGGAGCGCGGTGAGGGAACCACCGCCGAGTTCTTCCCGCAGGTGCGTAGCACGTTCGAGTAAACGTGAGTGGATATAAAATATATCACCGGGAAATGCTTCGCGACCAGGCGGACGGCGCAGCAGCAGAGAGAGTTCGCGGTAGGCGCGTGCGTGGTTGGTAAGATCGTCATAAACGATCAGGACATCTCGCCCTTCCTCCATAAAAAATTCTGCAATGCTGGTCGCGGCGTAAGGAGCGATGTAAGTGAGTCCTGGAGGGTCGTTGCCCTCGGTCACGACGATGACAGTGTAATCCATTGCGCTCTTTTCCTTCAAGGTGGCTACGGCCTTTGCGACGGCAGATGCGCGCTGACCGATGGTACAATATACGCACAACACATCGTGGCCTCGCTGGTTGAGGATGGTATCGATCGCAATGGTGGTCTTGCCTGTCTGGCGGTCGCCGAGAATCAACTCTCGCTGACCGCGTCCGACAGGAATAAGCGCATCGATGACTTTGATGCCGGTCTGGAGAGGTACCTTGACGGGCGCACGAGCCATAATGGGTGGGGCGGTACGTTCTACGGGCAGACGCTTACTGGTAACTATCGACCTGTTGCCATCAAGCGCCCGGCCGAGCGGGTCGATGATACGCCCAATCAAACCATCGCCCACGGCTACATCCATAACCCGACCCGTACGCTGGACTTCATCTCCCGTATGGAGATGCCAGTAATCGCCGAGAAGAACGATGCCAATTTCATCAGCATCTACGTTGAACGCAATGCCGAGTACATCGCCGGGAAATTTCACTAATTCATCAGACTCCACGCCGGGAATACCCGACACCTTGGCAATGCCGGTGGCGATACTGGTAATCGTTCCAACCTCCCGTGACACCAATTGAGGCATAAATGCTTCCCGCACATGCTTTATTCCAGCAAATGTGCTGTCGTAAACGTTCTTGAGGCTCTCAGGTTTCATGCTCATTAATTCTCTTTTTCGGCGTTAGGACCTTCAGGCTTATTCATGACTTTATTTTCCGGTCTGGTACTGGATTTGTCTGTCTCTATTAATAGTTCGTTGACGCCTTTTTCCAGCGACTCCAGGTAATCCGCAATATTCCACGCTATTTTTTCCCCATTCGTGATGAGTTCAATACCGCTGATAAGTGCCGGCACGGTTTCGAACCGGATTTGGATTTCAAAGGAAAAGGTTTCATTGAGAGCATTTTGTATAGCCGCACGTTGCTCTTCAGGCAGGTCAAACGCGGAGCGCACAATCGCAGGGTCAGACGCTGTCTTAAGGATCTCGGCGAGATTTGCTTTCATGCTGTCATCCATTTCTCTCAAGCGGCGAGTGAATACCTCGCCAATGCGTTCTTCCAAACTTGTCGTAGCGAGATCCGTCAGCGCCTTTCGTGCGATTGCAAATACTTCCTGCTGTGTCCGGCGGCTGATTGCTTGATGTAAATTTTGCACATCATTTCTTAAAGCTTCCTGCCGTTTTGAACTTAAAGCAATTGCAGCCTCACGTGCTGCGTCCAGGAGTCTTTGACGTTCCGTTTTCGCTTCTTCCGTCGCATTTCTTAAAAGTAAGGTGCGTTGCTGGTCAAACTCCTCGTTTTTATGCCTGAACTCGTCACTCTCCTTTTGGGCTTCGGTCTTTTTCTTATCAGCGTTCGCGAGTTCTGTAGCAATTCGCTGTTCCCGCCTCTCGATTGCATTGAGAATAGGTTTGTAAAGGAAGCGCTTCATCAACCACACCAGGATTAAAAAGTTAAGTACCTGCGCTCCTATCGTGAACCAATCAATTAACATAGGTGTACTCTCCTATAGCTTAGGCGATAACGTGATTCCAGAACGGGTTTACAAAGATGAGAATCATCGTAATCACGAAACAGTAAATAGCCGTAGATTCGATCATTGCCAGACCCACAAACAGTGTTCGGGTGATGGTAGCGGATGCGTCAGGCTGTTGGGCTAGCGAACTCAGAGCAGTCGCGACTGCTCTCCCTTCACCCAGCGCCGGGGCCATAGTTCCGAAACCTGTGGTGATGCCGGCGGTGATAATTGATGCCACCGCGATAATAGTCATATTATCCATAGTATCTCCTTTTATTGTCGTAGTTGACGTTTCAATGCTTGGTATTGGGTTGCAGACTTGCTACACGGGCACGCGTAGCTGCCGCTATGTAAACTGCTGCCAGGATGCTGAATATATAAGCCTGCACCATGCCGGTTAATAGACCGAGTACTGTCATGATAATCGGGAAGATGAAGGGTACAAGAGTGAGCAGGATACCGACAATCATTGCCCCGCTCATCATGTTGCCGAATAGACGAACTGCCAGAGCCAGTGTACGCGTAAGTTCGCTTAGGATGTTAAACGGCAGCATGATAGGCGTCGGCTGCATATAAGATTTTATGTAATTACCCACCCCTTGCTCATTGATACCGAAGAACGGTACGGACACAAACACACATAGTGCGAGTGCTGTTGTAGTAGAGAGTGAACCGGTCGGTGGTTGGTAACCGGGGATAACGGTGCAGAGGCTGGATGCAGCAACAAAAAGGAAGAGTGTTCCCAGAAAGGGGAGATACTTCCGCGGTTGGCCCAGGCCTACCTCTTCAATCTGTTTTTCCATGCCTGTTATAATGATTTCCAGAAGGTTCTGCCAGCGGGAACGTTTCATATCTGTGGATATTTTGCGCGTGATAAGTTTTGAACCGACGGCTAGCACGAGCATCAGTCCCCATGTGAAAACAATGGTGGCGTTAAGTTTAAAAAACCCGTATTGCCAGAAGATTAGCTCATCGGCACTAAGGCGCACGTCTGACCTCCTGTGCTTGATATGTTGTTTTTTTCGTCACCCGGGTAAGCCGTGTTACGATAAAACGGGCGATAATAAATCCAAGGAGACACAACAATAAGCGTTCCAAATGACCGCCGGTAACAAAATAAAATCCAGCCAGGGCGGTACTGATCCGTAACAGCAGGCTGCCGAAGAACCAAAGCGACGGTCGTGCAGACGAAATGCCTTTGCGGACCGTCCACCAAAGACCGCCGAAAAATATCCCACCGAGTAACACGCCCGTCACCAAAGACAGTACCAGACTCAGAATGTTATTCATCATTATCCTCCTGTTCCTCTCGCATTTCCTTCTCTTCCTTGGCCACCCAACGCCAGGCATTCAGACACCCGATAACCAAGCCGATAACCAGCAATGACAATGTCCAGGAAAAGCTTCCCGGATTACTCTTATCCAACCAGATACCCAACAATGCACCGAGTAGCGTCGGAACCACCACCGACCATCCGATAAGCCCCATCATACCCAAGCCAAACCAGACGGTCCGCTTTGTATGACGTCGTGCTCGGAGTTTGCGCGCTGCCTTTGCACCTACCTCTTGACTGAGGGACGGGTTCGGCTTCAAAGAATTATTTTTATGTTCGTTGTTCATTGTGAAAAGCCGCCATACGGCGAATTAAACCGCTCTCCATTTTCGCCATCACCGAGCGGACACTCTGCTCCTGTTCATTCAGGTTCAGAAACTCCCGTTCCACCGCCTCACGCAGTTGGCCAAGGTCAGTTCCGCCAATTGCGTTACGCACGGAGACAAGCACGTCTAATCCGGTTTTAACCAGTACCCCTTCATCGACAGCCACGTAAACCTCACCCTCCGCTTCTTTTTCGTAGATCAAAATCCCGGGTGTGAGTGCCGCGACACAGTCCAGTCGGTGTGGCAAGAGTCCAAATGAGCCATCGCGCGTTTCTGCAACGACGCGAAAAACGTCGGTTTCCTCAGCGAAAATCCGGAACGGCAGGAGTACTTTAAGATTTATGAGTGTCGACTGCATGTTCCCCCTCCGGTTCAAGTTTCGGTTCGGGCTTAAGCCGTGTCTCTGACTTGGACATGGAAGCTGCGTTAGGCTCCTGACTGACCTTCGCTGCAGGAATTTCCTCGGGTCCGGCTCGGGTAGCTTGTTTATCAGGTGGCAGCTTTTTTTTCGCTTCGTCAATCGTTCCGATCATGTAGAGTGCGCTTTCCGGGTAGCTTTCAAATTCATCGAGCAGGATACGTTCGCAGCCCTCGAGCGAGTCTTTAAGGTTAACGAGTTTTCCCTCGACGCCGCTAAATTGCTCGGTGGCGAAAAACGGCTGCGTGAGAAATCTTTCCAGCCGTCGGGCGCGAGCGACCACTTTACGGTCGTCCGACGACAATTGCTCCAAGCCGAGCATGGCAATTACGTCCTTGAGATCTTCATACTGTGCGAGCGTCCTCCTTATTTCCTGGGCCAGGAGATAATGTCGTTCGCCGACGATGCCGGGAGTGGCCATCTTTGAACTGGATTGGAGCAGGTCAATAGCCGGGTAAAGTCCTTCACTCGCCCGTTTACGCGAAAGGACGATGGACGCTGAGAGATGCGAAAACGTGTGCACGGCCGCTGGGTCAGTTAAATCGTCCGCCGGCACATATACCGCCTGAATGGATGTGATGGCTCCTGCGTCAGTATTGGCGATGCGTTCCTCAAGACTCGACAACTCAGTGCCCATGGTCGGCTGATAGCCCAGACGCGATGGCATCTGTCCCATCAGGCCAGACACCTCCATGCCAGCCTGGATGAAGCGGAAAATATTATCGATCAGCAGCAGCACATCGCGATGCTCGTCGTCTCGGAAATACTCAGCCATTGTCAGTGCCGCATGGCCTACGCGAAACCGACTGCCTGGTGGCTCGTTCATCTGCCCGAATACCATTACCATGTTCGGCAGTACCCCTGCCCCCTTCATGTCACGGTATAGTTCCTCCCCTTCACGACAGCGTTCACCTATCCCGCAAAAAATACTTACGCCCTCGTGGTGCCCGATCATGTTGTGAATCATTTCGGTGAGTAATACTGTTTTACCTACCCCTGCCCCACCAAATAGGCCCGCTTTGCCACCACGCTCAAGCGGCACCAGTACATCAATAACCTTGATACCCGTCTCGAAGATCTCAGACTTGGTGGAACGCCGAGCTAACTCGGGTGGAGCTCGATGGACTGTACGCCATTGGACATCTGTCGGCGCTGCTTGGCGGTCGATAGCGTTTCCGAACACGTCGAACATTCGCGAGAGAGTTCCCTTACCGACCGGTGCCTTCAACGGCCCGCCTGTGTCTTCCACCGTAATACCACGGGCAAGGCCTTGGGTAGGGGTCAAAGCAATCCCGCGCACGATATGCGCGTCGAGTTGAGCCATAACCTCGATGGCAATTTCCCCATCCTTCGCATGCAACAACGAGTAGATGGGCGGTAAATATGCATCGAACCGTATATCTACCACGCTACCGCGCACTGCCACCACCGTGCCGAGACTCGAGGATCCGGTTTCATTTTCCATGTTGAAGTTTGTCCTCATCAGACAATTCCTGGAAATATCGGTGTATCATAAATTGCTTATTTTTCTTTTTAAAGTCATATTAATTACTATTATCTCTTCGAAAAAAAAGAACACTACCACGTTTGTTCTACAGCTACCTTACGGAAGTGGTATCCATAAACGGA
>CAZBQL010000128.1:6520-8287 GCA_964493985.1 uncultured Dehalococcoidales bacterium | reverse complement strand
GAACGACTCGCCTTTAACAATTTAGAACTTTTCAATAAAGGGTCTTATTCGGATGAAGAGTGGAAAAACACCCTGGGTTTTACCATTAACGATGTAACAGCAACAATAATCGCCAGCGCCGGCCCACCTTCGGAATACCAGGCAGTGTACGGAACATTCACTGCGGAAGATATAGAAACCGCGGCGAAAACCGGTCCTTTGCAGGAACACCTCGAAATAAAATCACACGCCGGATATGAATACTATAGCTGGGGAGAGGACATGGGTATCCATATGTCCCCGGAATGGCGGAGTAACATACGTAATCTTGGTAGGGGACACCGGCTGGCGTACGCGGACGGTTTTGCCCTATGGATGATCTGGACGGAAGGTCTGACGGACATGATCGATGCTTATACGGGTACTATACCTTCCCTTGCCGACAGGGAGGACTACCAGCTCCTTGCCGCCGAACTTGAAAAAACGGGCGCGGTAACCGCCTTTTTCTCTGCCGATGTGTTGAGTATTACTGAGTTTACGGAACGTGTTAATGAACATTCAACAGGACAGGCAGAATCTGCATTCGAGGAAGCAATTAAAGACGAACCGTTGTTGAAACCGTTCACCTCCTTCGTTACGGGGGCAGGCGAAGATGAGGACGGACGATTCATGGTGATCATCCTGGTGAACCCGGACGAAAGTACCGCTGAAGATAATGTTTCACTGCTTGAAGCTCGTATCAACGAATCGGAAATGTATCCGCACATAGCGAATTGGAGAAATAAGACATGGACGGATGATGGTGGGATCGAGTCGATGGAGATAACCAGCAAGGGACGTTTAACGATTGCGAAGCTGTATAGCGAAGTGATTTTCAGCTGGAAGTACTTTCACTACTATAGCACTCAGGGACCGTACTCGCCGCTGCTGCTGCATGAATAGTTCACCGAGAGTGTATGATGAAGAAATTGATAATATGCATCATTACTTTACTTATTTTCACGGTCACAATTTCGGTACTAACCTCCTGTGATACCGAGTCTGAAGAAAAAGATTCAAACACTGAGGAAATCACAGGTGAGATCACGTTAATTGGTGAAAACATCCAGTATTCTTCACAATGTATCTGGGGAGACTTGTTTGTCGGGGTGGAATCCATGTATGAACAAGGATTAATTGAACAGAATATCTTCAGTTACAATCTTTACACCGGTGAAAAAGAACTTCTGCTTACTTTAGACCCTTCGCCATCACGGATCGATCCTCCATCGATTTACCAAAACCTGGTTGTCTGGGCGGAAGCTGATACAAGCGAAACTGACCATGATACAGAAGATTGGGAGAGGGTAAACTATGACATTTTTCTTCTGGATATCAGTACCAATCAAACAAGGCAAATAACCGACGATGAATACGTACAAAGAGGAGCAGTGATTTCCGGCGGGTGGATTGTCTGGCTTGACGACCGGCATGGTACGGGCGAACTCTATCCTTATCCCCCTCCTTTCGATATTTATGCTTATAACCTTACTACCGGGCAAGAGAAAAGACTAACGTCAACCACCTCGGCCGAAGGTTATGACCGTCTGGCTATCGACGATAACCTCGTCGTGTGGGCTGATAGCCGCCATGCTGATCCTGAGATAGTCACACACGGCCAAAATAAACCGGACTACAATAACGAGATATACCTGTATGACCTGACAACCGGTCAAGAGCGACGTGTCACGACCTATCCGGGGAATGATAACCATCCTGATATATATGGAAGCCGTATCGTCTGGGTCC
>CAZBQL010000128.1:2767-6420 GCA_964493985.1 uncultured Dehalococcoidales bacterium | reverse complement strand
ACGCTGGCTGAGTAACGAGGAGGATCTTGATGAATAAGTTAATAAACTGTACCTTAACCTTAACGATTTTCACGGTCATAGTTCCGATATTGTCTTCTTGCGATAACAAGACTTTACCTGTAGAAGAGATGAGTATCAATGACGATGAGGTTACAGTCGGAGTCACTGAAATCGGACAACATATATATTATTCGCCCCAATCTATTTATGGAGATTTTTTTATTACTGGTGAATATGTTTTTGGCAACAGTCTTGAGAAGCAGTATATCATCTTATTCAACCTCCGGACGGGAGAAAAGGAAATCATAAAAGAAATACCTCTTGACCACCGTTTTGAATCACCTTCGATATGGAAAAACCAGATAGTATGGTCGGAGTGCGTACTTCCACCTGGATTCCTGGATTCACTTCAAAAGGATTTCGATACACTCGATTGGAATATATACTTCCTTGATCTTGATACCGGAGAGGAAAGACAGATAACGGCAGATGAATCTGCTCAATATTCAGCACGGATATCGGATGATTATATTGTGTGGCTGGACGCACGTCATGAAATAGATAAGGACTATCCTCATTACTACGATGTTTATGCGTATGACCTGCTGACAGGAAAAGAAATCAGAGTCACTACAAATACAACTGTGAACAGCCAGGACCTGGGTATCAGTGGAAATATAGTGGTCTGGACCGATTTCAGGAACGATGACCCGGAAATCCGGATACGAAAAGAAAAACCTCCTATTTTTAATACCGATATCTATTGCTATGACCTGTCCGCGGGTACGGAGATACAGGTGACCGATGATCCGGCGAATGACAGTTTACCTTCGATAGATAACGGGATAATCGTGTGGCAAAGGCAGTTCGGGACAATTAACGAAGATGTTTATCTTTACGAGATGGAAAACGGCAGAGAAAGGCAGATCTCATCGAGTGGGTACGCTTCAGGACAAATTCCACCCGGAATATTTGAAAACCTAATAATCTGGGGGGATTCGCGCCTGACAGAGGGACAATCGTCCGGCGACTGTTTCGGAGTTGATATGGAGCGTGGGACCGCTCAATCGGGTTCGTCGGAGATATTCATGTATAACCTGGATTTGGAGGAAGAGATTCTTTTAATTGCATCGAAAGGCACGGAATTCGCCCAGAACATACGTGACAAAGAGATAATCAGCACCGCATGGCAGGTGCTGAACAACCCGGTAATACATGGTAACTATGTCATATATACTGACGCGATCCAGGTTGGTTCTAAAGTATATGTGAAGAAACTGGGAGAAAACTGAAGGAATTATTAATGAAAAAGTTGGCTCTCACTAAGATTGATCATGGTTTACTAATCCTGGCCAATGTTCTAGTTTGTCCTGCCGATCTTTCCGTAATTGCCGTTTCCGGTATGGCCGTGTTCGGTACGAGCATAACCTTGTTTATCAACGCAAGGAGGCAGAAGGCTTGAAGAAGGATCTACAGAAATACCTGCCAATCATAGCACTGGTAGCTGGATTTATCTGGGCATTTGTTACCACTGGCATCCATAGTATACTCTTTGCCCTCTTACCGCTTATAGCTTTTGTCTTTGGATACTTTTCCACGTGGTGGTGGGGCTTACTCAACGGTTTTTTACTTTTCTTTGGTTACACTTTTGCCACAGTCTTGATGTGGTTCGGTATCGGCCCCAATCTAATCTATCCGATGCAATATTTGGTTGTTTTCATATTTGGTGGCTTCAGCTTACCGCTCATAGGTGCCCTGGCGCCACTGGTAAGAAAGGGCATTCGCAATATCTGGTCTGTTGTCATTCTGATTATCCTTGCTTTCTTTATGGTCTGGTGCGGCTTCCATGCCTGGCCTGCTTACGGCTATTACTATCAGGTTATCATCCATACATCGGAAGATGTTGACAACCTTGAGCTTTACTTGCCGGTAGGAGTTGTAAGAGAGGATATTTATGAAGAAATATATGATAATCCCTTAGGTGATCCCGGGGCACGGTTGACTGAAAATTACAGTAATAAACTGGTGGATACTGAGTACGGTCAGATGCTTAAACTCACCCTTCCCGAACCCATGGATGAAGGACCGCCAGACTATCCATACACCTGGAATATTATCTACCGGCAACCGGAACTGGAAGCTTTCCGTAATACATTGGTAGAGATGATTATGCCCTGGCTGAAGCAAGGTGTTCCTCACCAACTGATAAAGCTGATGCCCAGATACGATACGATGCCGGTTGGTAGAGTGAAATCACAGGATTATACCGGACCTTTAAAGGTTAGCGAAAGTAAGATTATTGAGGAATACAAGGTGCCGATTATGGTCAAGGCCGATGTGGGTGTTGACTTTGAACTGAGGCTGGAGAACCGCACCGAAAGTGGAGGTTGGATTAATTTCACTTACAGCAAGTTAAACACCTATGCCGAGATTGTCAGGTATGAGGGCAGCACCGGTAATGAATGGGTGCTTGTTCCTGTAGAAGTCACCAATAGACTGAGTATCCAAGGATTATTCAGAGACTAGCAAGGATATGATGAGAGAGGAGATGAGTAACAAGAAGGCAGCAGGGAATCTGGTTATTTTTCTATCGATGGTCTCAGTCATTCTTACCATAGTCACACTGCTGTCATGCGTGCCGGCGGATGAGCTGTCTGAAAAGATAAACGAGTCTGAGTCACATCTCGTAGAATCGTTCTCTATCGGCATGCCGGTCCTTGACCTTTTGTGTTCTGGAGGTGAGATCTGGGCGGGTACCTCCCGGGGAGTGTTCAGGTGCGACATGGAAACCGGAGAGACCAAACGCTATACACAAGGTGATGGTCTGGGAAATAACACTGTCAGAAAGATAACAAGTGATAGTAACGGTAATATATGGGTTACCTGTTATACAGACGGTGTCTGTAAATTCGATGGAACAGAATGGCAGCACTTTACCGTTGACGACGGGCTGATAAGTAATGGTGTGATTACCCTGGCAGCCGATAGACAGAGCGGAATCTGGGTTTCAGCGTACTGGGGAGTCAGCTATTATGACGAGACTGAATGGGAAGCATTTACCAGTCTGGACCCTGATGCTATGGTAGTTGGGGGTGAGAACCCGAATAATCCGGATGCCGATCTGGTAGAAAATGCTGCCCTGGATGCTGCTGATGTTATCTTTATCGACAGCAGGGATAAGGTCTGGTTCAGCAACCGTCATGACGGCGTAACCTGTTTCGATGGTGAAGACTGGACATACTTTTGTTCAGAGTGTGAGAATGGGGTAGAAGCAAGAAGTGTCAGCGCTATCACCGAAGATAAAGATGGTAATCTCTGGTTCGGCAGTTTATCAGGAGTTACACGATATGATGGTTCTCAATTTACGGTCTTTACAATTGAAGAGTATGAATCGATCATTCCCCGTCCTTATATCCAGGATATCAGGACGGAAAAGTCAGGCAATATCTGGATTGCCGCTCATGGAGGTGGTGTCAGCCGCTACGACGGAACAGGCTGGCAGGTCTTTACCACGGCGGAAGGTCTGCCGGGTGAGAATGGCCGGTTTATCTTTTTTGATAGAGAAGGTAATCCGGGAGCGGTAACCGATGAAGGTGTCAGTTTACTGACAGATACTGGCTGGAAGCTGCTGACTGAGGATGACGGCATTCCGG
>CAZBQL010000128.1:0-2667 GCA_964493985.1 uncultured Dehalococcoidales bacterium | reverse complement strand
TTTCACTGGCGTTAAAAGCATCCATTGGTGATTGTTTCGATAACATGGTAATGACTCACACCGTCCCTTTATCTTCCAAGGCGGGTGTTGAAAGATGGCTGGCTATCCAGGATATGGAAACCGCTAAAGGAGTACTTGTCGACTTCCAGGAAGAATACGTGAATCTTCACGCTATCGACTCGCGGGACGAAATGCTGCTGGTAGAGGCAGGAAGGGGTATCGGTAATCCCGTTACTCTCCATGTGTTGAGCCTGGATAACACATTTGTAACAGATCTTGATACCGAACAACAATCTTCAGGCAGCAGAATTATTGGAGACATCGAGCATATACAGATAGAGATCAGAGACCGTCTCCTGTCCGCCTGGCTTACCGGGGACGGACTGATGGTATTACTGGGTGATTCACTCGCTGTAGAGACAGACCAGGATACTTCAGAAACAAGCATCAGCCGCGGATATGTACTGAAAAAGTATTCTTTCCAGGGAAAGGAAGAGTGGCAACGGGCATTGCCTGTAGAAGGTGTCGCTCATTTGAACTTGCTGGATGAAGAAGCCGGAGACATTATCGCGGTGACACTGGCTGATATCAACGATTCAACGGGCTTCATCGGTTATTACCACGCTGATAGTGGAGATGAGACCTACTCCCGTATCATTAGTGAAGTCGAAACATATGAGGGGCTTTTCTCCGTCCATACACTCAGTGAACCTGGCTTGTACTATATCCGTCCCCAGCCATCGGGCTATCCGGGAATACCATCATACGGTGGTAAAGTATCGTTGTACAGCTATGATAAAGAAATCGCTTCAGCCGATTTTAAAGAACCGATATACCATTTGGCGGTATCACCCGAGGGTAAATTTTTCGCTGTTATAACTGATGGTACTCTGTCGATATTCTCGATTAACCGTGATGCAAATTAATCGGAGTGTTTTGTGACTAGAGCAATGAAAAAATCTGTTAAGTGGTTGGGGGTTTGTATATTACCGATCATGCTGTTGGTAGCTTCCTGTGCTGATCCAGGTACCAATACAGAAGTATTGTCTTCGGCAGAGGAAGCGAGTAAAATCATCGGTTTGCCGCTACCGATGCCGGAGTACCTGCCGGAAGGTTACGAGGTCCGGTCCGTAGAGGTTGACGGAGATGCGGTACACGAGAACTGGAAGATATCCGTCCTGATAGGCGATTCTGAAGACCTGGATTCTTCGAATAATATCAGCATGAATATACACTGGTTTTATCCGGGAATAAAACTTGTTGATATTGAAAAAGTTGCTCTAGGCGAGAGTAAAGCAGTTGTTTTCAGAGGACCTGACTACACGACATTATTATGGATAGATACGAAGGGTCGCGGAATTGAGCTGGCAGGTAATGCTGACCTGGAATTTGATGAACTGGTAAAGATCGCCGAATCTATCACTGTTCCTCCCAGGGAAATCCTCGACGTCAGTATAGAACCGGACTACGACCTGGTTATACCGAGGGGTAGTGCGAAGAGATTCACCGTGTATGTGCGTAACAATGCCATTGAAGCCGTACGGATATCTCTGGAATGTAAAGACGAACTGCCGAGGGAGATCCGGGTAAAGCTGGAGGACGATTCGTTCAGTCTTCAACCGGGAGAAAGCCGGGAGATTAGTGTATACGTGGAAGTAGGAGATGACACGCCGCTGCCAACCCGACCTGAACCTGATGATAACGAAGATTTGCCGGAGGAATTGCATGAACCGCCGCATCCGATAATTAATGATCCTTACTATCAACTGACAATAATCTGTAATCATGAGATATTCGGAAACAAACTCCATCCGAAACGAGTATCCGTCCGGTTCCGCATCGACCCGCAAGACCTGCTGCCAGGCATGGTCACTTTTCGCGAAGCTGTTGCCGCTGCTGATTTCCCGTTGAGCCCGCTGCTGCCAACATATCTGCCGGAAGGAACGGAAACTCCGCCGATCGGTTACGAAATCGGCGATAAAAGACCGTATTGTATAACCGTCGTCTATAATAATCTGCGGGTCGGATTGTGCCCAGAGCCGGGTATTTTAAGTCCACCCGATAATATCATCGGAGAAATAAACAGTATTCATGACATTCCGGCGGTAATAGGGGGGAACAGGATCGACTGGTGGAGTTGCGATATCCATTTCTGTCTAGCAAGCGATGAAATACCTGTCGATGAATTGAAGAAGGTAACCGAATCAATGATGCAGGTTGAGTCGTTCTCCGGAAGCTGGCTGGATAGATAGTAGAGAAGTACGCCATGAAAAAGTGCTGATAAAAGGTCAGGAGTAAATCCGTAACCGAATATTTTATAGCTTTTGTTATTTTTGGTTACAGGTAAAGAAATGAGTGATATAAATACACACTTGGGCATATCGCGTTATCTCGTGGGTATAATTGCTAGTTTTATCATTATCAGCACGATAAGTTGCAGTCATGATGGAATTACTACGAATGTAAGTGATAACCTGGATGGTGATAACAATTCTGCCTACGTCGATCTTCCTGCAATAAATATTACGAGCATTAATAATAACATTGATAATGAAGCTGGAGAAAACGTCGATAGTGACAACACTTCAGGAAAATCGGATATTGCCACATCAAATATCTCAAGCAGAAAATATTATTCTGATCAGGCTTATCTTACAGTCGATCTTC
>CAZBQL010000127.1:0-8301 GCA_964493985.1 uncultured Dehalococcoidales bacterium | reverse complement strand
GATATCGATAGTTGATGATTTCTCAGTTTATCCAGCAGGTTCTCCATGGAGTGGGTGAGCTCGGTCATCATCTGGTGTCCTACCATTGCAGAAGAGCCTTTTATTGTATGAGCAGCACGAAAAATTTCCTGTATCAAGGCATCGTTATCTTTTTTTTCTTCAAGTCTAACGACGTCTTCGTCCATAAGCTCGATTTGCTCATAGGCTTCTTGCAGGAATATTTCCAGTTCTTCCTGAGATATTTCGGGGTCCACGTTCATTTTTATCTCTAAAACCTTTCCCGGATCAGACCTGGCTTTGTGATGAATTTTACCTGACTGGTTCCAAACCTTATCTGGTATATTATGTAATATATACCTCGATCGTTTTGCATACCATATTACGTACCGATGCAAGTATACTATTCCAGGGTAATTCCATTCTGTCATCACTGTGTAGTCCTCAGAAGATACGAGAGGTTCAAATTTGAGATTCTTCGGGTCTAATCAGGGTGAAACGAAGAGGATCACATATTACTTCTGAAATGAAATAGCTTCGTTAAAATATGAATTGAATAGTATTTAGGCCTGACATATGAAGAGTGTCACGGCCCGTAATAAAGGTGCCTTTCCAGACATCTTCTCATATTTTATTTAGAACGAGACCTGTTATGGATATCCTAATTTTTGTGATGGTCCAATAAAGTGCTCATGAAATTCATTGTAGGCAGCAGCATAAAGGTACCGTAATACTCGTTATCCTCCGCTTTGAAGTTCGCTTTTACCACGAATGCATTGTCATTCTCTTTCGTGATAAAAGTTAATGGCACGTTTAGTATAGCCCCTACCATATCCATTAACACGAACGGCGGGGATGGCATCAGGACCAGACTTGTTGAATCAGCAAGAGCATTCAGGAAAAATGAACCTGTAATGTTTCCCATTTCTCCAAGTACAGAATACTCCATTTCGTCTATCTCTTTTGTTGAACCCCTTGGCAGCCCCAACTGCGTATCGATAAATCGAAAAGCAATTTTCGTGTCATGTAAAAGCAACAGATGTCCAGTGGCGTCGCCCTCTATCGATAAATATACCCCTACGATAGTATTCTCCGGACCGCCAAGCAAATCGACCACTTTACTGGCCGGAAGCCACTTTATATCTATTGCTGATACTTCGATCGTTTTACCAATCAATTGAGATAATCCGGTGAGAGCATTGGAAATTCCTTTACTGACAAGCCACGTCCAAACTGACAAATTTTCCTTCGTCAACATATTTTCAGGTAACATAGCAGCATTGCCAGCACCTGCAAGAGTACTTTCAACATTGTGTTTATCATTGACTATTCGTTCGGCATGACCAACTGGACTGTACATTACGTGTACCTCCCTTTGCATTATTCACAGAGTATTACTGAACGAATAAATAACTCATAAGAATAAATGTTGTCTCTATAAACATTTTGTAAACCTTAATGGATAAATAATGACCCCATTAAATAAGTTTAAGGGTCTCAATATATGAGACTCTTAAGTCCAAAAAATAGAATCGCTAAATACTTTCACCGTACCCCTATCGCTGGCAGAATAGTATCAACGAGACGATTAGGACATTGGCGATCACTAATACCCGGTGAAAAAAACCAATCTGAGTATTAAGGAGATCTATATGGAATTGGCGAACTGGTTTATAATCATTGCTGCCTGTTGTGGTTTAAGTGCGATAATTCTTTTTTTCATTCACAGGCGGAAATTAAGACGATAATATATTTACATATACTGGAAGTAGAGTCAGGCATATATATTTGTTATACTTTACGATTATTAACTCTACGCCTGGCAGCAACTCCTCCAGCGCTTGATTTACACTATTCCTCAATTAATCCTGTTTTCCTTAAATTCTTTGCCACATAGCACTCTGTTTAATCATCGTTGATCCTTCAGGGGGCTATCTCATTAAAAAAACATACCGCCTTCCGCGTATCCCCTGATGCCCAATTTCTGCCCGACCAGTCATATCATCGAATATCTCTTTTTTTACAGATAGCCCGGGCTTCACCCGAACAGGTACAAGGCATTTTTCTTATATTTCATTATCCATCCAACACTCCCGAATAAACCATACTTACCGGGTTTTGTTTACACCGGGATATTTCCCTGCAGCTCGTAACCATGAATCCCTGGTGCCAGAACCGTAACATTGAAGAACCACATAAACAACACTCCCAGGCCCGAATACAAGTTCAGTTATGGGTGAAAAACAACTTATGTGAGTTATTTTATGTTTATGTCAACATGTATTAAACCTGTTGTATATAAAGTATATTTATTGAATGTTTATCGGTAATGCCGGGATGATTATGCTCCGTTTACCTTGTCCCGGGTATGATGAAATCGATGGTAAAAATTCTGAAGTTTTAGAAAATTGCGAGAGTATCGAGTAATCCGGATACGTTAGACACTTTCCCGGCGGAAATACTCACAACAACAGCCTTGCTTTAGATTTTTTTGATAGTTTAAAGGAGAAGCTATTATGTTACATATATCATCGTACACACGTATTTTAACAATTACTGATGACCGCCTGTTCTACCTGCGCGTACATTACGCATTTGCTCACGAATATGGGACTGAAATCATGCTTACATCGAATACGACATTAAAAGGGCTAAAAAGAATCATGCAACTTGAACCCGATATTATCCTGGTAGACGGTGATATGCCCGACAATGACGCACTATCAGTCTGCAGTCATATTTTACAGAACGGATATTCCGGTAACATCATTCTTTTTGAAATGGATTTTGAGCGAGCCAGAAGTGCCTGTAAAATTGGCGTAACAACTTGTTTTCCAAAAGATATCGGTTATAGAGAATTACTCTCGAGCATCACGCTGATCAGGCAAAGAGAGCGAGTATTAAACAATATCCATCGAAAGCGCCAATTAACTAATTACATGGGAAAAAGAAATATAACAAACCTGAATGCCTTAGGTAATCTGTATTTCAATCACATTGTGCCAAACGATCAAAAGAAAACTAATTAAGGTATCGGAAAAATATCAACTCAATTTACCGATTTTCCTTACGATTCAATAAAAAAAATAATACTGCTATGTAAAAGTGAATGTAATCAACGAATATCTCACGGTGAAACATAATGATTGATGATATGACCAATAAAGAACCGGCAGCATATAATCCGGAGGAAGATCTTTCAGAATCTCTCTGGGACAGCGTTGAAAAAACCTATAAATCAAGTGAGACGCGATATAAACTGCTTGCAGAAAACGTAACCGACGTTATATGGACGATGGACCTGAATTTTCAGTACACGTACATAAGCCCGTCAGTTTCTAATATGAGAGGTTTTTTACCTGAAGATGCCGTAAAACAGACACTGACAGAAACGTTGACGCCATCCTCATATCAGACAATGATGAAAGTCCTGAATGAAGAACTTGCTATTGAACGAAAAAAGGTTAAAGACCTGAAACGTTCCCGAACCCTGGATCTCGATCAAATATGTCTGGACGGATCTATAATACATACCGAAACAAAGATCACATTTTTACGCGATGCCGAAAATTCTGCCGAAGGTATACTTGGCGTCACCCGTGATATTACCGAAAGAATAAGAATGGAAGACCGGTTAAAGCAATCAGAACTTCTGGCTTCTCTTGGAAAAATGACAGCCGGAATCGCCCACGAAGTAAACAACCCACTCGGCGCTATTCTATTGTATTCGGAACTGATGATGAAAAGTGAGATTCCTGTTGAGGTGAAGAAAGACTTGAAGGTTATTCACAATGAAGCCAGACGTGCAGCGCGTGTGATGTCTGATTTGCTTACATATAGTCTTGGAAGAAGCAACAACATACACAGGATCGACCTTCACCATGTATTGAGGAAAGTCCTGGATATGCGATTGTATACACAAACCGTGCGAAACATAGATGCATCGGTAAGTCTGGTAGACGGCCCTCTATATATCTACGGTGACAAATCGCAGCTCTCACAGGTATTCATGAATATTATGCTGAATGCCGAAGAAGCTCTGGATGAGACCAGTGGGGGAAATATCTTCATTGAGACCGCTTCGGATGATGAATGGGCTAGAGTGTCTATATCGGATGACGGTACGGGTATTCCTGAAGAAAATCTCAGTCAGGTGTTTTATCCGTTCTACACGACAAAGGATGTTGGAGAAGGCACAGGTCTGGGTCTCAGCACCTGTTATGGTATCGTCACTTCTCATGGTGGATTCATTCATGCCGAGAACAATCATATGGGAGGCGCCACGATAGTAGTAGAACTACCCAAAGTTGTGAAATAGGAGTTTTATTTATTTAAAAAAGGACGCTTGAACAAGAACAAGCGTCCTTTTTTATATCCAATTGTCATCCCGAGTATAAACAATACTCTCCTTAACTCTTCAGGATATCGAGAATATCGAGTTCCTGCCGGAGATCATTGTCGCCGATATTATCGATCTCCTCATCGAAATATCTGTAGAACAACCCGAAGAGTTTCCTGTAGGGTTCAGCTATGGTAAGAGGAAGAGACTGCCGCTCCCATTGATTGAGTCGCGGAGGAATGCGTATACCAGTTTCCTCATCGATCATGGGTTCCCACGGCTGACTGTAATGAGCGTGTTCTCTCTCATCTATCATCCAGTTCTTAAGAAGGTCAGCATACCTTGAGAGAAGAATACCTTTCCTTATTCCCCTGTTTTCAAAAAAGTCCGTGTCTACTTCATCCAGTTCTACGGTGACTTCATTACGATGTTCATTCCCATTCCGGTCTTCATAGCTTGCTATCAAGGAAAGCCGATTATCATCACCGGTCTTTTCAAGTTTCAATAACACTATTCCACCCCTGGTTTCATCATTTCTCCTTTTCGAAGGAAACAGGGTATTAACCTTCATCAACTCACCAGTTGCTTCATTTGCTTCAGGGCTACCGTATACTTCCTCGATTTTCCAGTCATCGGACTCGAGAGAAAGCTGCAGGTCGAACACGAGCGGAGTTACCATGTATTCGAACTCATCATCCATTCGTTCACTGAACTGTTCAGCCGAGTGTACCGAATAATAATTGGCTCCTCTTATTTTAGTGACGTATTCGACCAGTTCGGTATTGAAATCCAGCCCTATGCCGATAAATGTGGTGTGAATCCTGTTATCGGCATTGTCCTCGGTCATTCCCAGTAATCCGCTACTGGAGATATCCCCGATATTGGGCATTGCATCGGTCAGGAATATTATACGGTTTTCGTATTCTTCAGGACTTACTTCAGTCAGTTCATTAAACAGGTCGGTCGCCATTTCCATTCCCGCTGAAAGATGAGTTCCTCCGTAAGCGGTTATTTCCAGGATATGGTCCTTAATCGCATCCATATCGGTGATTTCAACGGGATTCAGAGGCTTGGCGAGTCTGGCATCATTGTTGAACAGCACCATACCGAAGAGATCACCGTCATCAAGGTGGTCCAGGAGGGCGACAATCGATTCTGTAGCTATCTCAATTTTCTCCTTGTTTGTTTCTTCCTCCGGTATTTGTTGCCTGTTGCCGAAGTTATCATAGTAGTATCTATCGAAAGGACTCTTCATCGAGCCGGAAATATCCAGTACTATCACCAGGTTCAGCTTTTTTCTCTTGAAATCACTTTCTTTCATCCCGGAGTTAAGACCTACGGAAAGGTAATATTCAGGTTCTCCTGAGAAAGGATCATCGGTAACAGCGTAGCTATAGGCAGGACAGAACAATTCATCGCATTTTTCACTTTCTCCGGTATCGAAGTAGTAATCGTAGAACAGGCCTTCATAAGTAACATCCGTAGGCAAAGGAAGGTAATCGTTGCGGATGTTTTCACGGAAATTCATTATATCTTTCGCCCCGCCTGCGGAAAAACCAATAGTATCTGATTGAGAAGCCGGGATAGATACATTCACTTCCGGTTTTGTCGGTTGTACTACTATTGGCGTGGAAGATTCGGTTGTAACTGTGTTTGATTGAGATTGCCCTGTTTTTACATTGTCCTCATAAGTTGAAATCGTTTCTTCTTTCCAATCATCGATTCTATTTCCGGATGGTTGTTTCGTAGTACATCCCACAGCATATACCATCAGGATGCATACCAGGAATATGAGTACAGGATAAATGCACCGATATTTTTTAGTAATCCTCTTCATTTCCGTTACCTCCGTTTCTTATTATCCTGTGTTTATTCTGCAATGAAGGATAGTGGATGGTCTTGTATATATAAACGAAGGTTTGACTGAAAAGTTAGTAAAAACAATGAAATACGGCGTAAGAGAGACAGCAAATTCGAAACTCTAAGCTCTAATCAAATTGGCATCGGCATGAAACGGTACTCACGAATGCTCAAAACACAAGTTTTCATTCCCGCGGAGAGGTTGTGTCACAACGAAAATAATCCTCAACACCGGTCTGAGATAATTGAGAGGACTATCCTTCGGTGGGTTACGTCCCGACAATTTTTCTTGCACTTAAAAACAGGTCATCGGGACTCCACCCACCCTACAATTACCTTATCAGCTTCGCGTAGGGCGGGTGGAGCGAAGCGTAACCCGCCGATAAGCTTCACCCAAACTTCTAATCCCGAACCTTTGATTACATATGTACTTCACATTGTGAACAGGCAGTCCGATGTTATGACACAGTCTCGCAGGCGGGAATCCAGAAGGTGGTCGGGTCTGGTTCCGAACTATAGCGAAGGATAATCAGGAGTATTTTCCAGGTGATTTCGAGCCAGACTCGTCATTCTACCTCGATGCTGTCCAGGTACAATTCCCTGCCGGATATAATTTCAACCTTGTTTTTATCACAGACAGGGCAGTTCAGCTTTCTGTTTTCGAATGTGAAGACATTCCCGCAATTCTTGCAACGTAACTCTGCCGGAACGTTCATGAAGAACAGTTCGGCTTTATCCGCGATAGTATTTTGTCCCAGAAAACCGAAATAAAACTCGACCGCTGTCTCTTCGACACCTGATAGTTCACCAACCACGAGGTAGATCCTGAGTACCTTTTCAGCGTTTGCTTCCTGTGCTTTTTCGAGAACCAGGTCTAACAACGACTCTACAATACTCTGCTCGTGCATTACTTGAGTTCTGGTCCGGTTGGTATGAACATTCGTTCCGAGTCATGTGGAATATGTTCCGGTGGTCTGACAAGTTCATATAGCAGGGCTTCCTGTTTACAGCCCACGACGCAGACGCCGCAGCCCATACATTCTTCTTCGATGAGCCTGGCTTTTTTTGTTTTCGACCCCGGTACTTCTATTACTTCAATGGCGTCGAAGGGACACCGTTCGACGCATGTACCGCAGCCAATGCATTTTTCTTCGTCGAGTACCGGCTGAAACCGGCTGGGAGTGTAGAGTTCATGTATTCTCCCTGAAGCCTTTGACATCAGGATCATGCTGCAGCAATCTCCCCCGCAACTGCAGATGACGCCCGGCATCGATGCGCTGTTTGTCGGTCCTTCGTGGATGAGACCGGCCCGTTCCGCTTCATCCGATTTTTCAAGGGCTTGTTCGACTGTATATATCTTAATTTTAGAGCCACGGTCAAGGTCGAAATCAGCTGCTGCCTTCCTGAACTGGAAGCAGTTCCATAGCGGGTGATCGCATACCATTCCCTTGTTCTGGTCGAAATCTATATCAGCGTGTTTGCCCATACCGCCGGCAGAGCGGCAGCCGCAGGGTCCTGAAAAGACAATCTCGGCTCTTTCGAAAATCTGCTTCATATCTTCATACCAGAGAAGGTCTTCCTGCTTTATTTTCGGATTTGCCTGGATCGCCAGCCTGGAAGGATAAACCCGGTGCACCTGGTGACCGCTCTGGGCAAACCGGTCCAGCCATCCATTTACCTCACGGTCCGGGTTTTCTTCGTCCCATTTCTTCCGCCAGTAAGCGTACTCCTCTGAAGGAGAGTATTCTCCGCTTACCGGCATTCCTGCAAACCCGAAATGCAGTCCCCGGCGAAAGTGGTATTCGGTCTTACCCCTGAATATAAGGCCGCGTTTTGCCAGGTTATCGAGTTTATCGGCTATATACGTTTCATCGGCGTCGATTTTTTCCGCCAGTGTCGAGGCGGTTATAGGCTGTCTTGCCTCGAGAAGCAACTCCGCTTCTTCAAGTGTCATCAACGCTTCCAGCATTTTCCGGAAAGGATAAGATTCCGAAAAGGTCCACATCTCGGCTATTACCTGGTATGCGTCATTGTATTCAGACATTACTAACCTCCTTCAGGGGATGTTGGTATAGTCTAGCGAGACCAGCGTAAAGTGTCAAGGA
>CAZBQL010000126.1:0-8383 GCA_964493985.1 uncultured Dehalococcoidales bacterium | reverse complement strand
TCCGTTTATTAAATTCTGAATTTGATAATTGTATTAATTCATAGGCTGATACTAGATAGGCATTGCTGAATCTGACAGACGTTTCTACCGCAAAAATGTTTTTATCGTCTCGTGGGCGAAAAACAGCAGAATTATCTTTCCAGAGTTTTGCAGATGTGAAATTCACTAGAATAACTTCGTTATTATCGTTGGGCCGTGTTATTATTACATACCTGTGACTGCCACCGGAGTCAGAGAGATACAGAGTATCTCCGACTTTTCCGGTGAACGGCATCTCAATTCTTTATCCCTTCAAGAATTGATAACTCATGTAAGTCTCTTTCAAACTCTTCTATTTGTTCTTTCGTTTTTCCTAAAGCACTCAAGATATCCTCGTATGTTGTCATGATACTGGAATTTCCGGGATCACGATATTCAGGGAAAAGCGTTTTATCGTGATGCTCAGCTCTCATTTGTAATGCCGATTTATCTTTATATTTTTCAAACATTTCGTGTAATAGTTTTACTTCGGCTCTAGATAGTCTATCAACACCGCAACTATCGCTAATTAAGCGGACCTTATTATTGCTCAGAGTTTTTATGTATTTTGTCCAAACCGATTCCCTATCTTGATTTGCTATCTTGGCATTATTATATGCTTGGCTGATAACTTGTCCATGCGGCATGGAACAAGAGCTTCCAAATGTAAATGGCCGCATCCAACGATTAATAGCCTCCCTCTCAACGTTATATAATAATTTCATTAACTTGAGTAAGCTCATTTCTCCATTATTTAATTTAAGTAATATACATGTAGCCTGAGTGGCCTTTTCTTCACTATATTTCGGCATTCTGATACCCATATTCAGCATTCCTAAACTAATGTTATCACATTATGTATAACTGTAAAAAAATAACGTAAACAGTACACATATGTTCTGCCATACAATCTCGATACCAGTCAACCAGAACATTACGCTCTCTCCGGTACCCTTTGACACTATAAACTCACTGAAGTATTATTGGTCAAACAATTACCGGACGAGAGGAGAAAATACGAATGGCAAAATCCGATTATGAGAAATATTTCGTTACTAGACCCGCTTATGAAGGAAACTCAATACCTGTTAAGAACTACCAGTCTCCTCCGATGACCTATATCAGCAACAGCCTGATTCCAGGCTGTAATAATTATCTCCAGCTAGGATGGATATCGGGTCTTCCCGAGCCAAGTACCTGTATAGGCGAACATACTCACGATCACGACCAGATAATCATCTACTGGGGCGGAGATTACAGGACGCCCCAGGATCTTGGAGCCGATATAGAATACTGCATAGGCGGTCAGTCGATTACCTTCAACACTACTACGGGTATATTTATCCCAAAGGGCACACGGCATGGTCCGGTAACATGGAAAGATTTCCGCTTCCCCCATCTCCAGATGACATTGACGCTTGGGACCGGAGAAGCGAAGGATGTCTCACCGGAATATATACTGCCCGGTCCCGGCAGTAGACCACTGCCGAAAAGCGATGAGTACGATTTTGAGCAGTATGTAATACGCAGCCCGATGCGTGAGACAGGCGGTGTATTCACGAAGGGGAGACAGGCTCCTACAATGACTTACATGAGCAGGACACAGATAAACGCGGCTAACTGCTACATCGAGTTCGGATGGATATGGGGAGAAGTGGAACCCAGCATCGGTGAAATGCGTCATGAGCAATACAATGAGATCGTTATCCACATCGGGAGTGATTATGAAAACCCCGAAGCACTTGGAGCCGATATGGATTTCGGGCTTGGAGGAGAACTGTTTACCATGGACTCCGGGTTCGGGGTCTTCATTCCTAAGGGATTACGCCACGGCCCGCTGAACTTCCGAAAATGCACCAAGCCTTACATAGAAATGGCAATAATGCTTGGCGCCGGAACGTTTGCCGAAGGCTGGGCTGACAGCTTTTTTGTTAAGCCTGGTCCTTAAAATACTGCTGATATATCGGGCCTGTTCCCATAGCCGTATGGAATATCGGACGGTCCACTCTCCTGATAATCAGGGGGCCATGAAACATACCTTTCGGTAAGAAAATAATACAGCTTTTCGTAAGGATCTGGGGTTCGTCCTCCAGCCAGAACTCGATCTCTCCGCCAAGATCATACGGGTCTTCGACATTGTTTCCGATAAAGGTGACGATCTCGTCGAAATCATGGGCGTGAGAGTTCGGCTCGGCAGCGCCCGGCAGTTTACCTCCCGGGAGTATCCAGACGCACTCGGAGTAAAAAGCACCTTTGATCATGGAATCATCGAGGTAGAGCAGTTGTATACGTCCGCCTGTCCCCGGCGGTGGTATATAACTCGGATTAGGCCCCTGTCTCTCGGGTGAAAGTGGCGAATGACGCCTTATTTCCGTAATAACGTGATGTCCGTATTTGGATTCAGCCATAGTTTTGTCTACCTCCATCTTCTCTTTGTTTGTCCGAAACATATCATATAATCATCCCGCATTCAATTGTTACTTTACGATAAATATCGTAACCTTTTACGAACGCTGGAAATTTCGTTGTAAAAGCGTTATATTTCTCGAACAGGAGGGGACGGCCAATGAAATTAAAAGATAAGGTGGCGGTTATTACCGGTGGAGGGACAGGAATCGGCAAAGCCATAGCTGCCAGGTTCGCTGCCGAAGGGGCGAAAGTTGTTGTGGCGGCACGAACTCTGTCAAAGCTGGAAGAAACGGTGAATGAAATCCAGGCGGCAGGAGGTAAAGCGTTCGCCTTTCAGGTTGATGTCTCGGATGAAAAACAGGTACAGAAAATGGCAGAAAGAACGATCGGTGAATACGGACGGATCGACGTATTGGTCTGCAATCATGCAGGAGGTGGCGGCGGCGGACCGATTATCAGCCTGGATATCGCCGGATGGAAAGAGACACTGGATATAAATCTCACCGGAACTCTGCTCTGCTGCCGGGCGGCTCTCAAAGATATGATTCCCCGGCGAAGCGGCAGCATTATTAATATCAGCAGCGTAGCCGGCATGTACGGGGTTCCCGGGCTGGCATCGTACTCTACCAGCAAATGGGGAGTAATAGGTCTAACCCAGACTATGGCTATCGAGGTGGGTGAATACGGCATTCGAGTAAATTCTATCAGCCCGGCAGCTACGAGAACGGAGAGATTCGAAGCTCCGCAGAAAATGTTTGCAGAATCATCAGGAATTGCTTATGAAGACAGACTGAAAGAAACTACGGCACATTATGCTTTGAAACGGATAGCCGAACCTTCGGAGACAGCCGGAGCAGCTTTATTCCTGGCTTCAGACGATTCCAGCGCAGTAACCGGCCACAACCTGGTGGTCAGTTGCGGTTTCCACGCCATACATCCCTAAACGAATAGTACCAGTTATTAAAGGGGCGGAGATTTATAAATCTCCGCCCCTTTCAATTAGTTTTCGGATTTCCTGGACCTAGTATCCCATTGATTCCTTCTGGTTCTGGTCCATCCAGACATACTTGGTATAAGTCCATGCATTATCATAACCGAGACTGTTTTCGCCATGATAGTTCTTGATCCAGGGCCACCAGAAATTATTCAATGGAGGAGCAGGACTCGGGATAGCCCATGCTTTTTCCAGGACATACGGCATCAACTCTCTGTTGATCTGGTCTGCCTTCGCAACATCTACCATGCTGTATAACATCATCTCGTCTTTGGCTGCCGCGCATACCGGATCATCGACATAACTCATATTACCGCCCAGCAGGTGCCCATTGTACCAGAAACAAATATACACGTTGGCGATAGGTCCGGGAGCGGCATAAATCAGTTCGTCATATGACCTGCCCCAGAATATGGAGGTAAAAACACTGCCTTCCTGTGGTTTGATTTCCAAATCGATGCCAACCTTACTCCACATATCCTTGATTATCGACAGATAATCCGCGCTGTTCACATTGCAGACAATTTCAGCCTTGAAGCCATCAGGGTAACCAGCATCTGCCAGCATTTGCTGTGCCTTGACAGGATCATATACGTAAAGGTCCTGTACGGCTTCAGGACATTCCTCCAGAGGGAGATAGGCATCCTTGTATTCCTTCAACTCGCAGATAGGCCAGCTTAATATCTGGGCATCACCGCCGTAGTAAGTATCCCTGATTGTCTCGAAGTCCGTTGCTTTCATAAGCGCATGGCGGACAATTATATTGGAATAGGGAAGATCGGCCTTATCTTGTCGCATCGCGATCGCCCCGGGTGCTTCGGCATAATATTTTTTGTACATCAGGTCAGGGACTCTCTGCTGCAGGTCCGCTGCATTTTCCCAGGTCACACCGGTAAGCACGTCTACTTTTGCCGTTCTCAGTGCCGCCAGTTGAGTTGAGGTGTCCGTAATTATCAGCAGCTTGACTCCATCAAGATAAGGTATTGAATTACCCATACCTTCACCGACCGGGTCGGTCTCCCAGTAGTTCGGATTCTTTTCAAAATTCATCGAACTGCCAGCCACATAGTCTTTTAACATATACGGGCCGGTACCGACCGAGTACTTCCACTCGAGAGGAAGCCCGAACGTATCACCAACTTCCGGAGCTGTAATACTGGCAAAATCTCCAAGTATTCCAACATCATCGAATGCCGTTACGGGCAATGTAATCTTGACGGTCATATCGTCGAGGAGTTCAAATGTAGCGAACTGAGTATCACCATAATGCAGGGCTGCCCTCGGATGGGTACAATACAAGCTCAGCGTATCTACAACGTCTTGCCCTGTTAAGGTACGTCCGCCAACCAGCACACTTCCCTGGTTATACGGATCCATAGCAAAGTGGACGCCCTCACGTATGTGGAAGATGACTGTGCCGACTTCGGGAAATTCCCAGCTCTCGGCAAGACAACCGGTAGACAGACTTATCTTACGAATGGCTCCACCTGCCCAGTCAACTTCGCCGGTTCCAGCTGGGCCGAGCGTCCAGTCACCCATCATAAGCTCCTGGTGGGTCAACTTCATGGTTAAAGCATTTGCAGCTACTGAGTAAACCTCGTCAAAACCTCCAGGCTGTAATGCCGTTGCAATCTTTATGGTACCGCCATATTGAGGGCCTTTCGGAGTTTCAACAACTTGGTCTTTCTCTTCACCGCCAACCGCAATATTTTCTTCGCTCGTTGTGATCTTTACCTGGTCATCACCTTCATCTACGTTGGTTGTCTTTTTAGTTTCTTCTTCGCATGAAACAACAAAGAGTGATAACGCCATGAGACAACTAACCACAACCCAGACGATCTTATTTTTCATATCCGACTTCCTCCTCTTAAATTTTGTTGGTAATTCCAGTAACTTATATAGGCTTAACCTCCTCATCGGAATACCAGATTTTTATCACACTGCCTGATTGATGTCAAGCGATTTCAGGCTATTTTCGATACTATTACATGCACTTGTATCGGTATATAAGTCTATAATCATGTTTATTTCTCACAGAATGCTTGCTATAATACGACCAAATTTATAGAAGATAGAGCTGTAAAAGACAGGAGGGAAAAACCCAGATGACAGACTCTGAATGGTCGAAACTAACTCCGGAAGAGAAGAGAGCAGAGAGATTTAAAAGGTGGCTGGAAGCCCCTGAAGTCGAGTTTACCAATCCGGAAGCAAAACAAGCCTACAAGGAAAGAGTACAAAGACTGCAGGATGCACTCCTGATGAAAGAACCCGACAGGGTACCCGTTTCGGCAATGGGTGGAAATTACGCTCTGTATTACGGAGGGACTACACTTCACGAGGCCATGTATGATCCTGATAAGCTATGCCAGGCATGGATGAAGTTTTTCCATGATTTTAACGATTGTTCGGATACTTTCGGAGGACCGGGAATCTACTCGGCGAAAGTATTTGAAGCTATAGATTACAGACTATACAAATGGCCGGGACACGGACTTGGTAAAGACGTCACTATGTTTCAATTTGTCGAAAATGAATACATGAGTGGAGATGAATATGATGATTTCCTGAGAGACCCTTCTGACTTCGCTCTCAGAGTGTTTATACCAAGGGTGGTTGGAGCACTGGCTCCAATGACAAAGCTCGTTCCCTTCAACTCGATAATGGGAATGGGTTCCGCGGTCGGATTCGTAGCGCCTTATTCGCAACCCGATGTCCAGGAAGCCCTCCAGGCCATGATAAATGCCAGTACCGAAATGATGAAATGGGGAGAAAAAGTAGGTGCCTGCCACAGGGAAATCCAGGCGGCAGGTTTCCCGGGGATACCCAGCGTCTCAGCGCTGGCACCTTTCGACAGCATTGCCGACATATTGAGAGGAACTTCAGGCGCATCAAAAGACATGTACCGCCAGCCGGACAAGCTGCTTGAAGCGATGGAAAGAGTTTCAGATATCACTATCAGGGAAGCAATAAAGTCAGCCAATGCAATGGGAGCTGTGGCAGTAGGCATGCCGCTACACAAAGGTGATGACGTATTTATGTCCGATAAGCAATTCGAGACCTTTTACTGGCCTACCCTGAAGAAGTTATTTATGGCATTCATCGAAGAAGGCCTGATAGTAAGACCGGTTGCCGAGGGGAAGTATGAAAGACGGCTCGAGATGATCCAGGACATCCCCAGGGGCTGGGTCCACTGGGTATTCGACGAAACCGATATGACACGCGCCAAGAAAGCCGTGGGCCACCTTTCCTGTATATCAGGGATTATCCCACATTCTTTAATGCGTTTAGGCACTGTTGAAGAAATAAAAGAATACGCCCGCAAGTTGGTAGAGGTTTGCGGTAAAGGCGGTGGGTTCATCCTGAATGGTGGTGGGATACCGGAAGGAGGAGACCCGGAAAATCTGCGTATCTTTATGCAGGTAGCGGAAGAATACGGCCGGTACCGGTAACCCGGAAATCATTATAAATCCATATTCAGTGATAAGGGGGGAATATTAAGATGATACTCCCCCCTTTAATAGCCTTTACTGCTACTCCATCGGATAATCAGGCTGATTTAACCAGACAATAAGATAGAATTGCTTTCCTTCTTTAAACGGACTGCTATAGAACATCGGGCCATGCGTAACACCGGCGGGGATATTAATCACGGTTGTCTCACTGAATGTGTGCTTCTCGCCTTCTTCGCCCATTTCGAAGGTTACGGTGGTTCCCAGGTCGGCATCCGGACCCGCGGCAACGAACATCACGATTTCATCGACATCATCATGTACATGTTTAAGAAGGAAAGGCTGGTTCGGTGGAGCTTCTGCCGTTCGCTGGATACTCAGGTAATACGGGCATCCGTTATAAGCATCAGCGTTCAGGTATACTCCTGAACCCGGGACCGGTGCTGGTCTTTCTCGACGTTCCCCTCCGGCAATCCCCGCGTTGAAAGTCTCGCTGTGAAATGCCAGTTTGCCACGAGGGGGAACAGTAACGGGACCGGTCCTTATATATTTTCCATATTTAGTCTCAGCCATTTACTAGCACCTCCTTTTTTTAACGGCCTCTATTTATTTAGTGTGCACCAGTTCCTAAATCTTATATGAAAGAGGAGAAGAATACAAAGGACGAAGCGGAATAATTGTGAAGTCCCATTACCGGATGATAATATTCTTGTATCTGGAATATTTCAATAGAAACGAGAGGATGACTACGTAATGGTTGAGAGAAAATACGAACAAAATGTGATCCGGGAACCTTTTAAAAAAGTAACGCAAGGCAATAACAGTGAAACAATATTCTCCTATGATAACCGAGATAATATCGGGGTAACCTACGAGTATCATTGTATCAACAAAGCCGGCTGGTCCATCAGTGAAAACCTTATCCACGACGGATGGGAATTGCTGTGTTTCCTAGGAGGAAATCCTGGAAATATACTTGACCTGGGAGCGACAGCCGGTATCTGCCTGGGCAATGAAAATGAAGAACATATCATAACCGGCGCTACGGTAGTCTCAATTCCACCCGGTCTGCAGCATGGTCCAGTTATATTGAAAGAGTATACAAGACCTTTCGTATTTCTCAGAATATCGACGACAAAGGAATATGAAGCCAAAAAAGCTGCAAACGGACAGGATATGCAACTAAAGGCCATGAGGGAAGGCAGCCCGGTTATCAACAACAGCAAGAAATACTGGATGAATATAATCCAGGGTCCTTTCTATAGAGAAAGAGAGCCGGGATACATGGGCACGTCGATTTCGGCCATTCACAATGAATACAGGAGCGGCACAACTCTTGGCTACCATTGCATTTATCCGGGCTATTCAGCACCGATCACCCATTCCCATAATCACCATGAATTGCTTTGTTTCCTTGGTGGCAATACTGAAAACGTAAATGATCTAGGCGCGGAAGTCTGCATGTTCCGGAGTAAAACGGACAGCATTCCGGAGCAAGGCGGACACTGTTCCG
>CAZBQL010000125.1:0-8420 GCA_964493985.1 uncultured Dehalococcoidales bacterium | reverse complement strand
GAACTATCCAGACCGGCAAGTTCCGGCATGGTGATGATTGCCTTTGGTCTCGAATGAGATCCATTTGTCCAGAAACTAACACCCGGAATACTAATATCGACGTCTAATTCCTGTCGGGATTCATCCACGCTGATATATTTAAACAGGTTACTGCCGGCTGTAATGCTTATACTCCGGTTATCAGCTTTTCGTATCTCATAGCTGAAAGCGCTGTTTATATCAACCTTAGTAAATTCGTCAAAATCATATTGCCTAGTTTCCAGCTCTCCCGGTTCTATCTCTTCGTCTGCCTCCACCAGAATGGCATTACATCCTGTAGTGAAAAAAGTACCTGTCAGCAGAATCGTAATGACCAGTGTGAATCGTCCGTATTTTCTCATGAGATTCCTCCGTTTCTGCTTTTAAAGTCTGACAAGCATCGTTTTAGCGATTGCACCGTGTAAACGTCCTGCATATCTCGCAAGATGCAGAGTAATTATTCCAAGTAATATTCCACCTATCACGGTCAGCGGCAGTACCCAACCGGCTAGAATATACCTGGTACCGTCAATATAAAAAACAGGGATATCGTATCCAAGCTGGAGTATGGGAATAGCAATGCCTGAAAGAGATAAAGCAATCAGCGTAATAAAGACAGTGAAGTAAAAAATACCGAGCGGCAGCATTAGTACCATATATACGATCGTAAACCAGGTCTGCTTATCGGTTATGATGGCTTTGTATCGTTCCCACCAGCTTATATTCCTGCGAGTAAATGGCTGGCGGCGTGGCATCCTGACCCCCAGCAAGGCTTCTACGATCCGTCCTTCTACAAGACCGATTCCCCTGACTGACAGGATAAATAACCCCAGGAAAGGCAAGCCGATAACCAGCACCAGCAGTCCTCCCGAAAGTGACAATCCTGTAACAACCCAGGTGAAGTAGAATATTCCGGTAGCAAGAGAGATTATTAGGTATAAAAATGAACCCCAGGTAACCGGATCGGTAAACACACCGAAAAAGGTCTTGATAAACCCTTTCTTTTGTTTTTGCGCGGGTTCGGAATCCTCGAATCGAGGTTTTTGCGTCACGAGAGCCGGAGTCAAGCGGCTTTCAATCTCACGGTAGGCAGCCGCCGTCTCTTCCGGACTCCCGTATTTTTCAATGATCGCCGAGAGTACTTCCGTTTCCGACAGAGAAGTATCCTCCACCTCTTTATCGAGCGCCGTCCTGAGATACTCTTCGGCGTCCGATAAAGCGTCCTGTATCGTGGCGCGATCGCACCCTGAAAGTTCTTTCTTTAGTTGTGACAGGTATTCTTCTATAGTCTGTATCATCATTCTTCTCCCCGCAGGATGGTATCGACAAGTGTTTTAGTCCTCCTCCAGATATCCTTCCATTTCTCCAAAGTCTGACGTCCTGAATCCGTTATCTTGTAATAACGTCTCGGTGGACCCGAAACAGAAGGTTCAACCTCGCTCTCCAGCAGACCGCTGCTTTCCAGTGCTCTCAGGACCGGGTATAATGCTCCCTGCTTCAATATCGGGACATCATCGCTGTTAGCCTCGATAAGCCTGGCTATCTGGTAGCCATACATCGGTTCTTCCGCCTGGGCGAGGACGCTGAGAAGAACGAGGGCGGTTGTCCCCGCGTTCAGTTCTTTCTGGAATTTTCTTGTTTCTTCATTCATTGCCGACAAAATACACTACTCTCTTTATACAATATATATATTAGCTTAATAAGTATATTAACTTAGTACTATTATTAAGTTAATAATAGTACCATTATTACAGTCTGTCAAGACCTATTTTAATAATTTTTAAAACAGGATAATACCTGACACTGGCATCACTATGTCCGGCTGAAGTACAATGAAACTGGAGGGAGAGAAAACTCTCCCGAATTATTTGTCGTGAGGATACCGGCGAGTTGGCAAAGAATCGGAATTCAGTCACTAAAATCGATGAAAAACTAACGGAGAGTGACACTGCAAGCCTGATTACAGCGATCGTTCAACGTACCCGGAATCACCCGGAAGTAGTACGCGGCTCCAGCGTCCGGGGAGCCCTCGCCCTGAAACAGGTACTCGAAGGTTACTCTCTTATCGGAAACCAGGGTCTGACGCGGTCCGGCCTGGAGAAAGCAGCAATGATCACCCTGCCACCGAGGATATCCACGAAACAGGGGACCGAACGATCAGCCGAGGAAATCATCCGGTCGATTGTCCGCGAAGTCCTCCACACAAAAGGTGCCTCAAAGAATAAGAAAACCAGGAAAGACAACAAAAAGGCAACTAAAAAACTTACCCTCGACGAATTCATGGCCGCTCTCCAGAATCTCAGTCTTTCCCGGACACTGGAAACCAAAGAATCTGAAGAATACGACGAAGAATATGACGGTAATTATGAGATCGTCGATGACAGCGTAAATGCATCCGGGCTTTCGATGAGTAAATTAGACAGGGATTCCAGGTACACTGCCCGGAAAAACTGGTACCCCTCGCTCGAAAAAGCCTTGAAAGACATGATGGGACAACTCGAACAAAAGCTCATAAACGGGGAAATTTCAGAGGGAGATTACAGGTACCAGAAGAAGAAACTGGAGGATATGCTCGATGCCGCATCCTACCTCCAGGCAGACGTGTCCGGTGCGGAGATTGCGGAGACCGTGATGGAATTAATGGAAGCCGGAGACAAGCAATGGCAGAAGGAACTGGACTTCCAGGACATGTACGTTTACTACCATATCAAACAGTCTCAGGGAGAAAGCGATTTAAGTCTTCCGAAGCGCAACTGGTACGCTCTCAAGGTAATCGTAGACTTCCTCGAGAAACAGGAACTTGTCGAATCGAACAAAGAAGGTACACATTTTTCGATATCTTATAAAGCGATGGATATATTGCTCAAAAACCTGTTATCCGGGACACCGAAAAACGGTAATGACCGGGACAGCAGACGGAAGTTCAGCAAACATGCCACCGAACGCAGCCAGGATACCCGCAGGTATGTGACCGGCGACGTATTCAAGGACATTTCGATACGACGGACGATGAGAGAAATCGCCCGCAGAAGGCGGAAAAATTCCGAGATAAACAGGCACGATCTGAGGATATTCCTGAAAGAACACCGGGAACCGAAGTCAGATATCCTGTTGTGCCTGGATTCCAGCGGTTCGATGGGATTCCATCGGAAGCTTATTATGGCCCGACTTACAGCCGCAGCCATAGCCAGTGATGCGATACGGAACGGCAACAGGGTTGGAATAGTCACTTTCGACGACCTTGGAAAAGCCGGAGTGCAACCGACTGACAGTGAGGAAACCGTAATGAGATACATTACAGCAATCACTTCGGGCGGCAATACCAACATCGGCGACGGTCTTAAATGCGCCGGGACTATCCTGAAACGTGAAAGGAGTCGTAACCGGAAGGTAATAATGCTGATAACTGACGGAGAGCCTACCGCCATTACTCAGAAAGCAATCCAGAAACTCGAAAAATCCGATAAAAAGGATATGACAGGCGAATACGCCGTAATCGAAGCCCGAAATGCTTCTACGGCTGGAATCGAGACATCGGTGATACATATTACTGATGAAAAAGCTACCGGAAAAAATCTGGTAGAAAGTATTGCAAAAGCAGGTCACGGAGAGGTAAAACGGGTTGTCCGTCCCGATGACCTTAGAACGATTATGATATAGTAAGATAACGATGATAATTATCCGACAGGGGGAAAAATGGAATTAAGGGAAGAGTTAAGCAGGTCGATTCTGACAAAACTGAGTGAAAAGAAGGATCCTCTGGAAGGATTTTATGCTTTGGATGAAACAAAGGAAGCCATCCTGGCAGTTGCTATCTCAGGTCGACACCTGCTCCTGGAAGGACCTCCGGGTATCGGAAAAACCACCGTTGCCAGGATACTTGCCGGTCTCTTACCACCAATGTACGTTGTCTCCGGCTGTAGGTATAATTGTGACCCCCAGAATCCCCAGTGCCCGGAATGCCTTGGCACCAATCCGTTACCCGAGCCGGTAAAAATCGAAAGTAGAGGACGGTTTGTCAGGGTACAGGGGTCACCGGAACTTATGCCGGAAGACCTGCTGGGCGATATCGATCCTGTTGTGGCGATGCAGTGCGGGATCCACGATCCCCAGGCATTTACCCCAGGCAAGATACAGAAGGCCCATCGGAAAATTCTGTTCATTGACGAATTGAACCGTGTCCCCGAACGCACCCAGAACACCCTTATCGAAGTACTTGAGGAAAGAACGACTACGATCGCCGGTTTTGAGCTGGACATCACGGTCGATACCGTCGTCATCGCTACCCAGAATCCTGAGGAATATGCGGGCGCTGAAAGGATATCGGAAACGCTTGGTGACCGGTTCGAACGGATACATATCGGCTACCCCACCGAGGAGCAGGAAATTGCTATCATCAAGCGGTACGCCAGGCGACTGCCCGACGTTACGATAGACGATTCACTGATCAGTGATGCTGTAAAAATGTCTCAGGCGACCAGGACAAGCGGTCACTTTTCCCGCCCGGCCAGTGTACGCGCCAGCATAGCCACCTACGAGCAGTCGCAGGCTATTGCCCGACTTAACAACAGGGATACGGTATCCCACGACGATATTATAAAAGCAGCAAAGATAAGTCTTGAGAGCAGGACTGAAATTTCACCGGAAAGCCGCTATTACGATTCACCAGGGGGTTTGTTCGGCAATATTACAGGTGGTTCCAGCACAGACTAACCGGACATCCGTGCAAGGGCGATAGCTCCAAGTGCTCCTGAATAATCTCCCAATCCCGGGATTACTATGTAATTGTCAATATCTTCCGTTATCCTCGGTGAATCGATATACCCGTTAAGGTATTCCCTGGTCTTTTCTCTTACCTTCGGAAGAAGTGAAGGATTTTTCAACAGTCCACCACCCGTAACTATCCGTCCGGGAGACAGCGTGCAAATAATGTTACTGATTCCCAGGGCGAGGTAATGAGCTTCCATTTCCCAGGCTGGGTGGTCTTCAGGGAGTTCCTCCGCCGGCTTACCCCAGCGTAATTCCACCGCTTTACCGGAAGCCAGCCCTTCCAGGCAGTCTCCGTGATAGGGACAGCAGCCTTCGAAGGGGTCCTTTTCGCGGTCGTGAGGTATACAAATATGTCCCATCTCGGGATGTACCAGACCGTGGATAAGTCCGCCGTTTACCAACCCCCCGCCGCCGATTCCGGTACCGATCGTGATATAGACCAGGTTATCGGTACCTTTTCCGGCTCCCCAGAGGTGCTCGGCTAAAGCTGCTCCATTCACATCAGTATCTATCTCAACAGGCAAGCCCAACGCCGATTTTACTATTCCCAGGATATCAGTACGTTCCCAGCCCGGTTTGGGTGTACGCGTGATATGCCCGTATTCGGGCGAATTAGTATCAAGATCCAATGGCCCGAAAGAAGCAATTCCTATCGTTGAGAGAGAACCTGCACCGGAGTACCCATTGAAAAAGTCTATTACTTGCCTAATGGTCTCCTCCGGTGTCGTTGTAGGGAACACCGTTTCGGCACACAAATCATCCGGCCCGGTACCGATAATACAGACGAACTTGGTCCCTCCGGCTTCTATCCCGCCGTACACCTTATCCATAACGGTATGTTAATACTCGCTGTTATAGATTCTCTGGTGTTCCTTGAGCATACACCGGTCCATAACAACACGCAGTCCGGCCTTCCGGGCGTATTCCGCAGCTTCCTCGTTTATCACGCCTTCCTGCAACCAGACAGTTTTCGCACCGATTTTCACCGCTTCTTCCACGACCGGCAGAACGTCCTCAGGTTTCCTGAATACGTCTACCACGTCAACGGTAACTGGAATGCTGCTTAAATCGGGATAGCATTTTTCGTCCAGGCACAGTTCGATGGACGGATTTACCGGAACAATTGTGTAACCGTTTCCTTTCAAATAACTGGCTACCCGGTGACTCGGTCGCTCGGGATTGGCAGACAGACCCACAACGGCAATAACCTTGCTGTCTTCAAATATCTGCTCTTCCAAATCTATACCCATAGTTTTCTCCTTAAGGTGATAGACCTATTCTGGACTTACTTACCTTCGGGTGTCAACACGGAATTAACGTTTGGTTAATCCTCAGTACCGGTTCAAAATAGATAAGTTTACAGACTCCCCGGAAGGTTAAAATGACTGTTGATGAAAAGATACTGGAAGAGATTATAAAAGCGTCGCTGGTAAACGGAAACTGCCCTGTCCGGTAGTATTTATGCACCTTAGTGAAAAATCGTACCGCCGTCCACCACTATCGTCTGGCCTGTAATAAAGTCGCTGTCTGGTGAAGCCAGGAAGACGGCTGTACCAGCCAGGTCTTCGGGATATTCTATTCTCTTGAATTGACGGGTTTTCGCCCTGATTTCGTTACTTTTCACCGCGGACTCGTCCGAAGGGTCCTCGCTGAGAGTCCTTCCCGGGGCGATACAATTGACGTTGATATTGTATTCCGCCATCGCTGAGGCAAGACTGCGTGTCAGTCCGATAATGCCTGCCTTGCTGGCAACGTAATGCGGCATAACCGGAGTACCCTCGAAGAATGTCGCCGAAGCCATATTTATAATCTTGCCCCGGTTCTTTGCTTTCATATGCGGGAAAACAGCCCGGGAACACAGAAAGGTACCTTTAAGATTCACCGCCATCATCCTGTCCCAGTCCGCCATGTCGAGTTTATCGAACGGCATTGTCGATACCTTGATCTTACTGAATATCGCAGCATTATTTATCAATATGTCGATGCCGCCGAAGATTTCAGCAGTTTTCCCCGCCATCGCCAGTGTACTTTTTTCATCGGATACGTCCGTCTTTACTGCAACGGCGTTCATCCCTCCTCCGTTCAGTTCTTCCACCGTCTTTTCAGCATTGTCAATATCAATATCTGCAATGACCACAGCCGCACCTTCCAACGCCATCCTCCGTGCGAAGACTTTCCCTATACCGTAAGCCCCGCCGGTAATAATGACAACCTTGTCTTCCAGCCTTTGACCGGTCTTTTCCTCCGTCATGTTCGTTCCTCCTGGATGATTCTTTACAATGTATCATAATCCTGCCCTTTTAGCGATAACTCACCCTCGATGGAGAAGATGTGGTATATTGTTAACCAGCATCAGGAGGACATACGGTTTATGAAAAAAATCCTTTTATATTTAATTGCGGCAGTATCCCTTCTTTCAGGTACCTTTGCCGGCTGCGGGAGTAAAATCACGGGCTCTGGGAAACTCACAACCGAAAGTTACGAATTTACCGGTTTCACGATGATAGAAGCTGAAAAAGGATTCGAGTTGACCGTTAAGCAGTCGCAATCATATAAGATAGAAATAACAACCGATGATAATATCCGAAAATACCTGGATATAAATAAGACAGGTAATATTCTCAAGATTGGTCTCTCAGGTGGACATATTGACCTGACCGTCCTGAGAGTGGAATTATCGATGCCCGGTATAGAAGGGATCAACCTTTCGGGCGGAGCAAGTGCCACGATTACTGGTTTCAACTCAGATAAATCCTTTTCTGTCACACTGAACGGAGGAAGTGTATTAACAGGTGATATCGTGTCTGGTGATGCGGGATTCGGCATTTCAGGGGGAAGCATAGTTAAACTGACCGGTTCCGGCGGAGACCTGATGGCGAGAAGCTCGGACGGCAGCGAGATAATTCTCGATGAATTTCCGGTAAATAATGCCGATATCAATATCGATGGGGGAGGGAAATCCTTTTTCAACATAAATGGAAGGCTGGACACGGTCCTTACCGGTGGCTCCGAGTTGTATTATACCGGCGAACCTGAGATGGGTAATGTTAACGTTTCCGGTGGTTCCGTACTTGAGAAAAGGTGACCGGGTCCAATGTTCTCCTTAAAAACATAAACCTGTTGAACCTGTTTAGGCTTGACAACACGAGAGAAAAGAACTACACTTCAAATCGCAATCAACATTCGCAATATACCGACCTGGCCAGAAGAAACGGAGAGCTGTTATGAGTGTTTCAAACTGGTACGATAGTCATTGTCTGTGACCACCCCGTTCCCTTTTCTTTCGATGTTCCAGTAAGCAGCTTTCCTGTTTTCAGATAGGTCGAAAACAGGAGGTGCACCATTGAGATGATTTGACTTTCTCCGATAGAACATATTCCTTTTTTCACCCTGCATGCCAATAAACACAATAGGAGGTGAAACCTGAAGATGAAAAAATTCGTATGGCTGATTAGCTGTCTCATGATACTGTCATTGATGGTGGTATCATGTGGTGGAGAAGAAGAAGCTGGCGGAACGGTAACAACGGAAGATCAAGGACAGACGGTAACTGTCGGCGGCGATGAGGGCGAGACACCGGCAGGAAACGGCGGTGAGTCAACAGTAGCACCGTCAGGAGAACCTCAATATGG
>CAZBQL010000124.1:0-8463 GCA_964493985.1 uncultured Dehalococcoidales bacterium | reverse complement strand
CTGTTACGAGCCGTCTCCCTCTCCAAATGGAAAGGGAGACGCTCGAAAATGCCACATCTTCCCTCCAGATTGATTTTCTAAAGAAGAGGATTATTGGTTGTATAGGTATTCCACTCAACCAACAGCGTCGGTTGAGGTAATAGAACTGGGTTAGTAAATAATGCTATTTTCGAGTCACCCTCTGTCCCTGTCAGGGAAAGGGGGTGAACTCGTAACTGGGGAAAAGGATGAAAAGGAGAAATTCATATTGATATAATATCATGTGTGACGTATAATCAGGTGAAATCAGTGCTTGGACAAAGAAAATAAGAGATGTCACTAGCATTTACCTTGTATCAATGTATGTGTCAATCCTCGGTGATAGGATGCTGAAGCAGAGAGAGGGTGAAGAACTGCATTATTTAGAAATTTGGTGCTCAGGCAGCTTTCGCGGTTGCTGGTCAAGTCGGTAATGTATTGAGATATTTGAGAGATAAGAATACGAGTGGTTATCGTTTTTTATACAGGGGTGACATTGCCCTGAGGTCGGCAATGACTTCCGGCAGGACCTGGATAACCCGGTCAATATCCTCGTCCGTATTCCATTTTCCCAGCGTCATCCGGAACGAACTGTAAGCGATTTCCTGGGGAAGGCCGATCGCCACCAGGACGTGTGACGGCTCAAGGCTGGACGAGGTACAGGCCGAACCCGTTGAGGCGCAGATTCCCTTGAGGTCCAGGTTCAGGACTATCGATTCACCTTCGGTATAGGCTACCGTCAGATTGATATTATTGGGAAGTCTCCGCGTCCGGTGACCGTTCAACTGGATTTCATCTATGTTCTTCTCCAGACTGTTTACCAGGCGGTCACGCATCGCAGCTATCCTTGCTGATTCTTCTTTCAGTTCCAGTTTAGCCAGTTCGGCGGCTTTACCGAATCCGACTATACCGGCGACATTCTCAGTGCTGGCGCGGCGGTTGTTTTCCTGTTCACCACCGTGGATAAGCGGAACGATCCTGGTACCCTTCCTGAGATACAGGGCGCCAACTCCTTTCGGACCGTAGAGTTTATGAGCCGACGTTGAAAGCATATCGACATTCAGTTCATTTACATCCGAAGGAATATGACCGGCAGTCTGAACGGCGTCGGTGTGGAAGTAAACTCCGGCTTCACGGGCGATTCTTCCGATCTCGCTTATCGGCTGAATCGTGCCTATCTCGTTATTGGCGTGCATTATCGTGATAAGGATGGTTTCAGGAGTGATGGCATTTTTCACGTCATCAGGGTCTACCATTCCATATTTGTCTACCTGAAGGTAAGTTACTGCGAACCCCTGTGTTTCCATGAACTGGCAGGTTTCCAGGACAGCATGGTGTTCGATAGAACTGGTGATGATATGATTACCCTTTGAACGGTTTGCGAAACCAATGCCCTTAATAGCGAAATTATCCGCTTCGGTACCTCCACCGGTGAAGACAATCTCCTCTTCCCTGGCTCCAAGAAGGCTGGCGACAGCGGTCCTGGCTTTATCCACCCCTGCTTTGGCTTCATGCCCGTATGAGTAGATACTGGACGGATTACCGAACACTTCCGTAAGATATGGCTGCATCGCTTCGAGCACTTCGGAACGCATCGGCGTCGTGGCTGCATAATCAAGATATATACGTTTCATACTTAACTATTAGCACCTGCCATGATTTTCTATCGATTTGTTATCTCTCAGGATAGTTTATATCAGGTCTAAATATCCTATAGTCTACCCGAGAGGTAATCTTCTATCACAACTTCCCCGATTGTTTTCGGAACGGTAAAGAACACCCTGCCAAGGCCCTTTTTTGCTATGGTCGATGCCAGTTTCTTCAGTTCCGGACCTTCATCGAGCATGATGATATTCAGACCTATCTTTTCCTGCCGGTACCGTGACGCTTCCTCGATGAGTCCGTTCGCCGCATTCTCAAAGGAAATGTGTCTGCCGTCTTCGTTATTCGGCTCAGTATCCGTTATAAGGTATGCCTGCTTATCTCCCTGCTCTTTCCGGCACTCCCTGCGGAAAGCGGCCAGCGCTCCTCTTATATCGGTATCACCGCCGCTGATTACGTCATTGATGATTGCCCATGGTTCGACTCGTCGCACTTTATCTGAGAAAGTGAAAACCTTCAGGATATTATCCGGTTCTCTTAAAATCAATCTTGAAAGAACCAGCGAGGTTTCCATCGCAGCTTCGAGCTTTCCGGAGTCTCTCATCGACCCGCTTTCGTCGATTATTATTCCGGCACAAAGTTTGGCGCGGTGTTCTTCTTCCCGTATCTCAAAATCTTCCGGCTCGAACTTGAATTCACCACAACGCTTCAGAGCGTTCAAGGCTGTTTTTTCAATGTCGACCAGTGAGTAATCATCACCGGCTTCATAACGACGGGTACGCAGGGACAATTCCACACCGAGTTCCGGCTTTTCACGATGAACACCCGAATTCCTGTGCTGAAGAGTTCTGAGAATGCGTTGCAGGGCTTCGGCAGCCAGTTTCTTTACTCCGCGGGACGTTACGATGACTTTTCCGTCCTTGATATCGACAAGGCCGCGTTCTTCGTGCTCTTTTAACGCATTCAGGATGTCCTCTTCCTGTATCTCGTTCCTGCCGGGTACGCCGGGCGTGTCACCATCTTCCTGGTTCGGTTCGCTGAACAATCCTTCCGTTTCTTCTTCGCATTCATCTTCCTGGTCATCCAGCCTCTGCGAGAGTTGTTTGAGGGCTTCCTGAGCAAGCGGACTTTCAGGTTCTTCCCTGGCTCTATTCACCAGGTCATGTATATAGCGGTCTTCATTATATGCCAGGTCATGAAGAAGCTCATCTTCCCGGTTGAGATTGCACCTGTTACACACTTCCAGTTCTATCATCTTCATACGTACTCACCGGCAAAGAAAATCCGTTTCAGCTTCATTTCACTGATAACCTTTTGATGGACGAGAATATTTCCGATCATCTCCAGGGCTGAGTAATTCAGTTCTCCTGATATGTTTTCATCCGGACTGTCATAAAGAGTGGCAGAGGTAATACTCTGAAATTCGGTATCTGTCTTTTTCAGACCGATTTCTTTCATACGTTTTATAACATCATCAAGTTCGGGAAATCCCGAGAGTATTTCTTGCGGAAGATTTCCCGATTCGAGGCTGACATCACCGGATTCCAGTTGAGTAACCTCGTCTGCTGCTTTTTTCCTGTCCCATTCACCCATAAATGGTCCCCGTTGACAGAGGTTTTCGAATGCGTTCCAGACGAAATCTTCCGACAGTTTATCAGCAAGAATAAATGATTTCCGGGGCTGCTCGAAGTCGATCAGATCAGCCCTGAGACCGATTCTACCCCTCAATGAAAGCCTTGTACCATAAAATGCGTGTTTGAGGTTGGCAACTTTCTTATTTTCAATCTCAACGCTCGAAAAAGTATGTTCCAATGCTCTTATACTTGCCCTGATACTGGGGCGTTTCTCGACGTGAGGACAGGTACGGCTGTGCCTGACCGACTTATTCACGATATCGATTATCCACCATGGAGCCATAACCTTCCTGGCTATGTCTTCATCGGTGTATATCTGGGGCTGGTCGGGATCAGCCGGTCTGCTACCGTCATTAGTTTCTTTGAAACCTTCCTCCAGCATTATCTTTCTTTCAACTTCTTCTTCCGGCATATCCATGTAGATTAATTCAAGTCTGTCGAGAAGCGGTCGAGGTATGTCGTTGACGTGAGAGAAGCCGGTTGGATTTCCGGTGCCGATAAAGACAAGGTCCAGCGGGTATTGCCAGTTATATTCTTCGAGAACGGCTAAATTTTCTTCGAGGACGGGATGGAACAATACCTGGATCTTGGTTCGGATCGCCGGGAGTTCGTCGACGAACAGGATGCCGCGGTTAGCTCGGAAAACTCCTGTTCCGGTAAATGCTTCGGGATCAGAGAGACTTTTACCGTGGGCTATGGACTGTATGTCTTTCAGCCCGAGGAGCTTCGCTTCATTGGTGTATTCATTTCCCTGTATGCGTGAGAAACGTTTTTTACTTGGAAGATAATCGATGCCGAATTCCTGCACTGGGTCTTTAACAGCACGGCACCGGGGGCACAATAAGTCCTGAGGCCACTTCGGATCATCATTATACGGGCAGCCCTTGATAACGGGTATTCCCGGAAGCAGGTTAATCAACGATCTTGCCAGCCTGGTCTTTCCGGTACCTTCTTCGGAGATAAGATACGGATGAGCGCCTGAAAGAAGGCTCCTCATAACGTCGGCCTTTGCATCTTCTCTGCCATCGATCTCGGGGAGTACAGGCTTACCGGTCCTGATGCTATGAAGTATCGAACCTCTCATCTGGTGTGCAACCGACATGGGTTGATACTCATCCATGTTAAAAGATGAAAGAGCTATATCCTGTGCATTTTCTGTGCGGGGAGTGGAATCCAATAAATGATCATCCCTTCTGAAGTAAGGCTGCGTTAATAATAAAAGCTACCGTTTGACGATAATAACTGGTGCGAAAAATATCAGGGGAAAACTTTCCAGGATAAGTGCTAGTCCTCGTAATCTTCTTCTTTACCTTTATCGCACTGGTCCATAAAAAACCGCATTTCCAGTCGTTTCTGGTCGCCACTGGCAAATATATATTCCAGTTCCCTTATTTCTTCTTCCTGAAGCTTCAAGAGGGAATTGCTGACATTAGCGGCCCGGTTTCTTTCAAGTTCACTCCGCTTATCCGTTATTTGTTGAAGAAGTTCCAGTTCATTCATTTCCAGCTTTCCTAGTTAAAATTTAGCATGTAGGCATGTTAAGTGTCAATTTATGTTATGTTACCGGGCTGGCGTGCCAAACCAGCCCGGTTGTAGTCTAAAGTCATTATTCCGGGAAATTACCGCCAGGCATCGACCTTGTATACAGGATCGGAACCCCACATACCGCGAATACTGCCGGTGATTTCATAACATATCTCTTCATCGGAACCGCAGACGATGATACAGCTTTCCTCGGGTTTACTGCCGCCTGCGGCTACCATGTAATCATCGGGAAGCTCTTTCCAGGGTTTCCCGGAAAGTGGTTCATTACCCAGCCATCCGTTGGTTGTAAGATCGACCCAAGAACGGTCCCGGTATTTCTTAAGCGGCTCGAAACTCTTTTTCCAGATGTATTCCAGTACTTCCTGCTTGGACTTGAAACCGAGTCTGTATAAGTCATATGCCATCTCGTGTACCATCACGAATATCCGTCCGCCTTCACGTTCTCCTGTCCAGATATCCGGTACTATCCAGTCGAGCCAGTTGTGCGGACCGGGAATACCCTTGACACCGAGTTTCCTTGCCATGCCACCATGCCCGCTTTTCTGGAGAGCCCGGTAACCACCCGGTGAAAACTGGGCGCCGTTAAGGCCACCCTCGGTCCCCATAACCATAACCACGCTCTCATCCTTCTTGAAACCGAACTCCTCGTTCAGTCCCTTCCATCCGGGCGGGAGTTTATCAGCACATTCGGCGAAGGCGAGGCCGACGCGATTTATCGGGGTCCCGATGCTGCTCATGCGGTTTATTCCCGGTATAGCGCCGCCAAGGTTGACAGCCATTAACTGGTAGGCACGGCCGATAGCCATACTGGCGGGGTTGCCCGGGCCCATCATGCCGAGACCGGCGTTCATGCCGATTTCCTTAACGATCGGACCGCTCAGGCACATCCACTGGTTATTGAAGACAGTTGTACCGGTGGGGACTCCCGATTCGGCGATGGCAAGCACTACCGGGAGGTGTTCCGGTTTGCACCCGGCCATAACCGCGTTAATAGCGACTTTTTCCACGGTAGCGGTGAATAATCTTGGCTGGAACCTGACAACATCGCTATGCTCCTGGATTCTGTCGAACCGTCCTCTTCGCTCTGATTTGTATGTGATAATTTCGTCGGGTTTATGACTGGTGCCTTTCAGCATTTCAGCGACACGTTCCTCTGTAGGAATTATTATAGGCAGACCATCGGTATATATTGAGATCGGAGCGTTCAACGGTTCGGGAACTATTCTCGTCTGCTGGTAGAATTCCTGGGCTTCGTCAAGAGTACCTTCGAACAGGACCCTATCCTGTGACGGAGTATACATGCCTTCTTCTTTTTCCTTCTCCGTAAGCGGAGTGGTCAACATGGCGAGCATGTCTTTAGTCCATACTACGACATCCTCAGGTCCGGGAAGTGTCCTCGAAGCGGGAATATACCTGACGTTCGGAACACCGGCAGCCAGGGCTTCCTGTTTGACCATTTCATGCTGGTCTTCAAGGTCGATGAGTACCGTGGGAATTCCGGCTTTCTCAAGCTTGGCTATATAGGGCAACTGCCCCCATACAGCGCCGCTTCACCAGCAGACCCCGAGTATCACGGCATCTGTTGTCTTCATTTCTTCATCGGTCAGGTACACCGGCATTGGTGTATACGATTTCTTTTGAGTCCAGTTTATGTTAGGGTAGTCTGCTTTCAGTTTCTTGTCCAGGGCAATTGTGATATCGGGTTCACCCGTAATACTGAAGTGGATTGTTTTGCCGTCGAGAGTGTCGAGACGAGGAGCCAGAGGATAGGTCTTTGTAGGTAACTCGATCCCGACAGGATTTAGACATTTATAGACCTTGTCTTTGTCTGCCATTTCACTTCTCCATTTATTCTATATTCTGACCGAAGTGTAATTCACCCTGGCGGGTTTGTCAAATATATATGATAATTAATATCATATTTATGAACTATTATTTGTCCGAGTGTGTCTGATTTCAAGTAACACGATAAACTATGCTAGAATACTAGAGATATTAAGCGGCCATTTATATTCATACTGGCGACTGGAAACATAAGGAGGATATCATAAATTGGCTAACACTGATTCTGCGATCATCGAAAAGATAAATAAACTGAAAAAAGAGAAAAATGCAATCATCGTAGCGCATTATTACCAGCTCGGTGAAACGCAGGATATAGCAGACTTCGTAGGTGATGCGCTGGAAATGACCCGATTCGCCGCGGATTCCGACGCCAAGGTTATAATCGTAGGCGGCGTGACATGTATGGCGGAAACTATCGCTCTGGCCTGCCCTGACAAAAAGGTTATCCTGCCTGACCTAAATGCCGGGTGTACGCTTTCAAACATGATCTCTTTAAAACGGCTTCCTACCAGGAAAGAGCAGTATCCGGACGCAACTGTTGCCTGTTATATCAACACAACGCCCGAAGTAAAGACCGAGGTGGATATCTGCTACGGTGAAGATGAAGCGGTCGATATAGTCAGAGAGATACCGGCTGACGAGGAAATAATGTTTATCCCTGATCAATATATGGGAGATTTCGTGGCTACCAAAACCGGGCGGGACCTGATCCTGTGGCCGGGTTATTGCTCACCTATTGTAAAAATACGACCTGAAGATGTTAAGGCACGGAAAGAAGAGCATCCTGAGGCTGTAGTGGTTGCCCATATCGAGTGTATTCCCCAGGTAAAACTGCTGGCTGACCTGGTAACCAGCACGAACGGAATGGTGAAGTTTGCCAGGGAAACGGATGCGAAAGAAATAATAGTAGCAACGGAAGTAGGAATTATTCACTATTTGCAGAAAGAAAATCCCGAAAAAACATTTATAGCGGCATCGGAGCTTGGCGAGTGCGCAACTATGAAACTGGTGAATCTGGAAACAATTCTGTGGTCGCTGGAAAATTTAAGTCCCGTAATCGAAATACCCGATGATATACGAGCTAAGGCCAGACCGGTTGTAGACGCGATGCTTGCCAGGACGAGTAAGTAGATATCGTGTATCCGGAAATTTCTAAAGCTGGACAATGTACGCTTCCGCTTTACCTTTTTTCAGTTCTAATATGCCGACAGTTCCCGGCCCCCGCCGGTAGTGCAGCAGGTTTGGACTGCCGGAATTGATACAGAGAATTCCGTCTGTCTGCTCTATCCGGGTGCTGTGTTCATGACCTGAAACTATGATATCCGGCTTTCCATATCCAGGCTCATCAGGTGTTGACCGTCTCTGCCACCACTTTGTCATCCACGGTTCAGCCAGGGGAAGATACGGGCCCTCGTGGATAACCCATATTCGGTGTCCTTCCAGTTCGAGAATGTGTTTATCCTTTATCCGTATATCATCACTGGGGTAATCATCATCACCATATGCCGCCAGGACAGGAGCAATTTTTTCTAACTCGTCCAATACCGAATGAGCATAGATATCTCCCGAGTGAAGAATAAGATCGACTCCCTGGAAAATATCCATTACTTTCGGGGGCAGGTGCTTTTCTTCCCACGCGATGTGTGTGTCGGTAATAAGCCCAATACGCATTACTACCAATTTTAGGCATACACGAGTTCAGATGTCAAAATTTTTCATTATAATAAATGAATGAAGAACTATTAGGAAACCTCTGATTAACATCACCTGATATCAACCAAGACATTCCTCGCCCTTGACGGGAGAGGTTAGGTGAGGG
>CAZBQL010000123.1:0-8600 GCA_964493985.1 uncultured Dehalococcoidales bacterium | reverse complement strand
CTAGTAACCGAAATGGCTGATTTCCAGAATGTCGAGGATAGCAAATGTTAAAAATCGGTGATTTTTCCCGGTTAGCGCGGGTTACCATTAAAGCCCTGCGGTATTATGATGAACTTGGTCTGTTGAAACCGGCCAGGATCGACTCTTTCAACGGTTACCGCTATTACTCTGCTGACCAGTTACCCCGGTTACATCGAATCATTGCCTTAAAAGATATGGGACTGTCACTGGAGGAAATCGCCCGTTTATTACAGGATGATGTTTCCATAAGCCATATTCTGGATTTACTGTATGCCAGGCAGGAAGCATTGAAACAAAGACTTGAGGATGAATCAGAACGGCTGAAACGCGTAGAAGACTGGATAGTAGAAGTAGAAAAGGAAAACAAATTACCGGCTTACGAAATTATTCTTAAAAAGATACCGCCGGTACGCGTTGTTTCCGCAAGAGCGATGATTCCAAACACTTTTGATCCAAAACCGGTACATAGTAAAGCTTTGCCGGTCCTGACGGCAATGATAGATCATATTTTGAAATCAAACGCACAAATAATCGGACCTCTGATAGGGATATATGACGGCGAGATAGCCGGAGTGGAGGAGTTTGATTTGGAATTCGCCCTACCTGTTTCTCAGGATGTACCATCCAAAGGCGAATTTCAATATAAAGAGCTTCCCGGGTATGATCAGGCGGTAACGACAATTCATAAGGGCAGTGTAAATTCGGGCGCTCCTGTAAATATTGTATTGGCTAAATGGTTTGAAACCAACGATTACCAGATTATCGGACCTCGCAGGGAGATCTTACTCATCGACTACAGGATTGTCGGTCCTGATCGGGAAATTATTTATAGTGATACGCAGAGTAGTTCTCCTCCCGATAAATTCGTTGTTGAAATCCAGGTTCCCGTTGCTAGAGTATAGTTTTTTTATGATTTCGCATACTTCGATATCGGTGTAAAATCCGCAAAACTCAATACCGGGCGATGAATATGTTACTGGAAATCAAAGACATCTATAAAACGTATCGAAAAGGCAGGGTGAAAGCCAATGACGGCATCAGCCTGTCCGTTGAAAAAGGAGAAATATTCGGACTTCTCGGACCGAACGGGGCCGGAAAAACCACCCTGGTTAAGCAGATTATCGGTCTGGCGAAACCTGATTCGGGCAGCATAACCATAGACGGTGTGGACGCCGTCGCCAATCCCGGCTATGCGCGTCAGATATATTCATTCCAGTCGCAGACCCAGGCGCCAACCGTTGGTCTGACACCTCTGCAGGCAATACAACTGGTTGGAAAGATACGCGGAGGAAAATCCGCAGACGTTAGAGAGAGAACTCGCCAACTCATCGACAAGCTGCAAATGAAGGAATGGGAAAAGACTATCGGTCTTAATTCTACCGGAGGAGTACAGAGGCTGGTGGCATTCTGCATGGCGGTCGTCATTCCCGGCAATATCGTCATCCTCGATGAACCGACGAATGATATCGACCCTCTTCGTCGCAGACTTCTCTGGCAGGAGGTCCAGGCAGTCGCTGAAAAAGGTTCCACCGTATTGCTTGTAACCCACAATGTCCTCGAAGCAGAACGGGTCGTCAACCGACTGGCGATAATCGACCAGGGGAAGGTAAAGGGAACCGGCACACCTGCCGAACTCAAAACAGATGAAAACGGCAGTATACGTCTCGAATTGACATTAGAACCAGACAGGGATATTCCGGAACTTCCAGATTTCCTGGTACAAATCGCAGCTTCGAAACACCGGATAATCTCCCGGGTTGAACGGGAGGACATACCCTCTGCTCTTGAACTGGCAACCGGTTTCAAAAACAATGGTCTGATCGAAGAATTTTCCCTGAGTCCGACTACTCTTGAAGATGCCTATATCAGAATAGCCGGGAATGTTGACGAAGAAACCCGGGAAGGCGCAGCGGTATAATGATAAACACTCTACGTGCCTATCCGCTCATGATAGCCTGGAGCTGGCTTTCCAGCCGTCCCTGGCTGGCGATGTTAGGTATAGTTCAGATAATCATGCCTTTAGCTTTTGTCGTCGGTATGTCGTTCCTGTTCCCGGATATTACTCCACCCATCGCCCGGCACCTTATAACCGGGACACCGACCCTCCTTCTCCTTATGGTGGGATTAAGTGTGGTTCCTTCAATGGTTGCCTTCGGAAGGATTCAAGGCACCTATGATTTCATGCTGTCACTCCCTGTCCCGAGGATGCTATTGTTAACCTCGGATGTTACGGTCATCTTTTTACTTACACTTCCGGGAATCATTCTTGCTCTTATCGTCGGTTCGGTTTTTCATGGGTTTGCCCTCCAGGTAAGTCCACTGGTCGTCCCCGCATTCGTCCTGATTTCGATAACCGGGACCTTCGTCGGCTACGCGATTGCCCTCGCCCTGCCACGTCCGCGGATGACGAGTGTTGCAACGAATTTCCTGGTATTTTTCATCACGTTCTTCTCCCCGGTGATCTATCCGCCGGAACAACTTCCCGGCTGGCTGGCTGCTGTTCATAAAGTTTTACCGATTCAGTACATGGCAGACCTTTCCCGGGGAACGTTAACCGATATCGATGTCAACCTTGGACTGGCATTTACCGTCACCGGTGCCTGGTGCCTCGCCAGTTTCATCTTCTGCTACGCCGTGATGAAAAAGCGGAGATAAATGATTAGTTCAGGAGTTAGAATTTAAGGAATGTATTTTCTCTTCGGTATAACCAAGTACTTCCTTCAAAACCTTACCGGTATGCTGGCCAAGTGTCGGCGGAGCCTTGGGAGTGCCGTGTATTGACTCCATTTTTATCGGATTTCCGGCCAGCTTTACCCTTCCGCCTAATGGGTGTTCCAGGTCCAGTATCATATCCAGGTGGTTGACCTGTGGGTCCTTTACCACCTTATCTACAGAATTCAGCGGCCCGGCGATTATATCCTCTACCCGCATTAAAGCCAGCCATTCTTCGGTCGTCGCATTCTTGAAAACCTTTTCCAGTTCTATGTCCAGTTCCTGGCGATTGGCCAGCCTGTTCTCTGTTTCTGCGAATCTCGGGTCAGTCACCAGCCATTCAGCACCTAAAATGTAGGCAATTCGCGGCCAGCAGGGACCTAAAACTATGTAACTATCCTTTGTCTTGTATGCTCCGAATGGAGCAGTGAAGGGATACCCGGAACCCAATGGGCCTGGAACTTCCCCCGAACAAGTATAGTAACTGATATGATAGCCCATGAGAGCCACTGCCGCTCCTACCAGGGGTACATCAATGTTCTGTCCTTTTCCGGTCCTCTCGCGTTCGTACAGCGCACTGACAGCGGCGATAACCCCGTACAGAGCGCAGGTAATGTCACATACGGCAGGACCGGGCCTGACCGGCGGACCGTTCGGTTCTCCGGTAACACTCAGGAGGCCGCTGATTCCTGCGGCAACACTGTCCACAACCGGCAGGTCATTGTCAGGACCGGATGGCCCCATTCCGGAAAGGTTCACGCTTATTATCCGGGGATTTATTTTACTCAAAGTCTCGTGGTCGGCACGAAGGTTCTTCATCCCGTCCGGCCTGAAATTGTTGACAACGATATCCGATACCTTTACCAGATCGTACAATACTTTCCGACCGTGTTCCGATTTCAGGTCCAGTACAATACTCTTCTTGTTCTTGTTCCAGCTAAGATAGTGATTAGACTCACCCTTGTGATTCGGACCAACCGTTAACCTGCTTTTATCGCCTTCCTTCGTTTCTATCTTGATAACCTCGGCTCCAAGGTCGCCCATCGTCATCGAAGCAACCGGACCCGCCAGGTAATTCTCTATGGCTAACACCCTTATTCCTGAAAGCGGACCTTCCATTATACCTTCTCCTGAATATTGTATTACGTGTAGTATACATAACCAAATCCGGTAAGGTTTTGTCAACTCTGATAAGCAGAAAACTCCACTATTCAATCCATACTATTCGTGAACCTCTGATTAACATCACCTGATATCAACCAAGACATTCCTCGCCCTTGACGGGAGAGGCTAGGTGAGGGTGAAAATTAACGATTTACGCGTACCCCCCCCACTCTAACCCTCTCCCGCGGTGGGGAGAGGGAACTTTTTTTAATGTTTCCTAGATTATTTAGTATCTAGAAATTAGTATTTTTGATTTCCCCCTGGGGTGTTGGACAAATGCCTGAAAAAAAGTTAAAATGTTTTTAATCAATTTTACTTGTATAGTTTGAGGGAGTAATAATGACCGATCTGTTAAATAACACCTTAAAAATGATAAGACCGCTTGATGAAAAAGCAATAAATGAAGCCCGTGCCAGGCAGAATCTCCTGACCAAGCCTGAAGGCAGCCTTGGCAGGCTCGAAGACCTGTCTATACAGATAGCCGGAATACAGAGAAAAGCGATTCCGGAGATCAATCATAAGGCAATAATAACAATGGCCGGCGACCATGGAGTAGTCGCAGAGGGAGTCGGAAACTGGCCGCAGGAAGTAACCGCCCAGATGGTGGATAACTTCCTTATCGGCGGCGCCGGTATCAACGTAATGGCAAAACAGGCCGGAGCACGGAATATCATCGTTGACATCGGCATAGCCACCGAAATGAAGCCGCATCCCAAGCTGATCTCAAGAAAAGTCGCTCCAGGTACCGGTAATATAGCCGCCGGAACGGCAATGACTCCCGAGCAGGCAGTGAAAGCCGTCGAGACCGGCATTGAGATAGTCAACGATGAGATAGCCCGTGGACTCGACATAGTCGGTACGGGAGACATGGGTATCGGCAATACTACTGCCAGCAGCGCAATATGCGTGGTCATCACGGGACGAAATCCTTCCGAGGTAACAGGCAGAGGGACCGGCATCTCGGATGAACAGCTCGAACATAAGATTTCAATAGTGGAAAAAGCTCTTGCCGTAAACAGACCTGACTCATCACAGCCCCTGGATATCCTGGCTAAAGTAGGAGGTCTGGAAATAGGCGGACTTACCGGCGTTATTTTAGGCTCATCTGCCCAGCGTATTCCGGTGGTTATCGACGGGTTCATTTCGGGGGCTGCAGCGTTGATTGCTGTCTCGCTGGCACCAATGTGTAAAGACTACCTGATCGCATCTCACGTTTCCGCTGAAACCGGTCACCATGCCATGCTCGAACACATGGGACTTACTCCCCTGCTCGATCTGGGATTGCGACTGGGTGAAGGCACCGGCGCCGCACTCGGTATATTCCTGTGTGATACCGCCGTTAAAGTCCTGTCAGACATGTCCACCTTTGCCGAAGCTGGAGTCTCGGAGAGTAGCGAGGAATAGCTTTTGAGTTTTATTTCCGCTCTGAGGTTTCTCACCGTATTCCGTATCCCCGGCGGTCGGACCGAAACTACCGTGGATATGGGACGTTCTACAGTATGGTTTCCGGTGGTAGGTCTTATCATCGGTGCGATTCTTGCCGTAATGAACTGGGTTTTCAGCCTGTTTCTTCCTGGAGCAGTGACCAGTAGCTTAACAATCGTTTCAATGGTGATAGTTACAGGCGCAATGCACCTCGATGGTTTCGCTGACACCTGCGACGGTCTTGCCGGAAACAAACCCGCCGAAGAACGCTGGAAAGTAATGCATGACAGCCGCACAGGTGCGTTCGGCGTTGCGGGATTGATCCTCCTGCTGCTTGTGAAATTCGTACTTCTTAACAGCATTCCACAGGAATTTACCAGCCCGGTCCTCGTGATCATGCCCGTTATCAGTCGCTGGACGATGGTATACGCAATCTCGATGTACCCGTACGCCCGGAATGAAGGCCTGGGTAAAGCGTTCAAAGATGGAGTTACCCGTACCCGTCTGGTTATTGCTACTATAATCACACTCGGACTATCCATATTCTTGGCATGGTGGGCTAATCTGGACTATTATTATATAGTCGCAATCGGGATAATAATCGTTATCTGGGTCCTTGTTGTTGCTGTATCCGAGTATCTCAGGCATAAATTCGCCGGACTTACCGGAGATACTTATGGAGCGATCAACGAGCTGGCTGAAACCGGTATACTGCTTATCGCAAGTATTGCCTGCTTTAACGGATGGCTCATCTAGACTGAAAAGGGAGGTTATTGTGACACGACTACTTCTGGTAAGGCACGGACTGACCGATCACAATGTTGACCGGCGTGTCGCTGGATATACGGATATTAACTTGAATGAAGAAGGAATCCGTCAGGCAAAAAGACTAAATAAACGCCTGGCTGATGAGAAAATAGACGCTGTCTATTCAAGCGACCTCCAGAGAGCTGTCGATACGGCAAAAGGCGCCATATCCGGTCGTGATATTGGAATTAAGACATGCTTTGAACTTCGAGAAATGAATTTCGGTGACGCTGAAGAAATGACTTTCGCAGAACTTAATGAAAAATACCCTGATCTCGCAAGATCGATGATGAACGTCGATACAGGGGTAAGTTTTCCAGGAGGAGAATCTTTTGCAGACTTCGTTGAAAGAGTGCGAGTTTTTCTGAAAATCCTCGAACAATACAATGAAGAGCATACGGTTCTTATAGTCTCACATGGGGCAACTCTGAGAGTGATTATCTGTGAAATTCTTGGAATCAATCCTAATCACTGGTACCAGATGGGAATCGATAACGCTTCATTAAGTGTTGTTAACACCTACGGCCACAGGACGATACTTAATTCTCTTAATGAAACTTCTTATCTTAACGATTAGAATAAAGGAATTTACCGATATGCAGAAAGTATTTATTTCATGGAGCGGCGGCAAAGACAGTTGTTATTCATGTTATAAGGCTATTCAGAATGGTATGGACGTCCGCTTTCTGATGAACATGATGAATGAAAATGGTACATGGTCTTTTGTTCACCGTTTCCCGCTTTCAGTATTACAACAGCAATCGGACGCACTTGGCATCCGTCTACTTCACCGCCCGACCGGTGAAGATCCATACGCTGTAGCTTTTACCCGGGCTATCGAAGAAATGAAAAAGGAAGGAATAGAAGGTGGTGTTTTCGGTGATATCGACCTTGACGAGCACCGTGAATGGGTAGAGAACATATGTCATGAATCAGGTATCGAAGCCTGCCTTCCTTTATGGGGAATGTCCCAAGATGATGTTATGAACGGCTTTCTCGGTCTTGGATTCGTAGCGATCATAATAGCCTGCAAAGAAAAATATCTTGGTGAAGAGTGGCTGGGACGTAAGGTTGATGAAGCTTTCATCTCTCACCTGAAAGAAATACAGAAGACAACCGACATCACTGTATGCGGTGAATCGGGAGAGTATCACACACTTGTTATCGACGGTCCGATATTCAAAAAATGCGTCGAAATACAGGAAACGGTAAACAGGTATAATAACGGCTACTGGTTCCTCGAAATCCAGAAAAGTGAACTCAAAGATAAATAAGCAGAAAAAAGAATGATCGATCCCAGGAAAATAGTAACGGAGGGGTATAACGGGATTTCCCAGGAATACCTTCAACTGGTAAAGTCGATGGGATCGAAGGTGCAAGGGAAATACCTGGATATACTGATCAATCTTCTTCCTTCCGGTGCTTCCGTACTTGAACTCGGTTGCGGTTCAGGAATACCGATGATCCGGTACCTGGTTGATCATGGCTTTAAGATAACGGGAATGGATATTTCCCGTGAGCAACTGGCGCTGGCTGAGAAAAACGTTCCAGAAGCTACTCTAGCCCTAGGCGACATGACTACGCTTGAGTTCGATGATAACTCCTTCGATGCCGTGACAGCATTTTACTCGGTTACCCATATTCCCAGGGTTGAACACTCTGACCTGATAAAATCGATATTCAAATTACTGAAACCCGGCGGGATACTTTTAGCCAATCTTGGGAAAGATGATTTACCGGACTCGGTAGAAGCTGACTGGCTGGGTAAACCGATGTTCTTCAGCCATTATGATGCCGATACCAGTGAGGAGATAATTCGTAAAACAGGCTTCGAAATAATCAGTGCCGATGATGAACCGGAGATGGAATATAGTCGTCCGGTCTGCTTCCGCTGGTTCGTCGCCCGGAAACCTGTGAACGAGATACGGAATTCAGGAGGTGCCCGGAATTAATATACTTATCACAGGCGGTGCGAGAAGCGGCAAGAGCAGTTACGCTCAGACTCTTGCGGGGAAATCCGGAGAAAAGGTGCTGTTCGTCGCTACTGCGGAAGCACGGGACGACGAAATGCGGCGGCGTATCGAAATGCATAAAGCCAATCGGCCTGCTTCCTGGACAACCCTTGAAACGCCGACCAATGTCGGAAAGAATATTCGGGAAAATATTAAAAATAACAGGATTGTCCTTCTCGACTGCATTACCCTTCTTGTTAACGCCATTTTCAACCAGTTTGGTGAAAACCTGGATGAAGAAAAAATAGAAGAAGCCGTCATAAAAGAGATAAACGAACTTATCGAATGTATGAAAAATCCGGACAAGGAATTTATTATCGTTACCAATGAAGTCGGTCTCGGACTTGTCCCGGCAAACGAAGCCGGCCGGTTCTATCGAGATATTCTCGGCAAAGCCAACAGTATGCTTGCCGCCGCCTGCAATGAAGTATACCTTATGGTCTCCGGTTTACCGGTTAA
>CAZBQL010000122.1:0-8714 GCA_964493985.1 uncultured Dehalococcoidales bacterium | reverse complement strand
CCTTTACAAAAGGGGGTAAATATATGTATAGACCGGATACTCTGGTTACAAAATGTACCGGAGACATAGGTTACAAATGGTATAAACAGGAAGGAGACTGGATATATGAGTAATAATCTTGAAGGTAAAGTTGCGGTCGTTGCCGGGTCCGGGCAGGGGATAGGCAGGGCTATTGCCATACGCCTGGCAAAGGAAGGAGCGAAGGTCGTTACCAATAACCGGTGTAAAGGCTCGACCGGTTTTGCTTTTATAACTGAAGAAAACCTTAAAGCTCTGAGTGAAGAAGATAAAAAATGGCTGGAAGATGGTATGAAATCGGTAGAGGGAGACGCCGAGACCACGGCGGACACGATAAAGGAAATGGGAGGCGAGGCGATACCGTTCTTCGGCGATGTCTCGAAGTTCGATGTTGCCGAACAGCTTATAAAAACGGCTGTTAATGGGTTTGGAAAGATAGATATTCTGGTCAACGTGGTGGGGACGTTCGGTTTCAGCGAGATATGGAAGATGTCCGAGGAACAGTGGGACCATGTCTGCGGTATCAAACCGAAGGCTCATTTTAACTGTATCCGGCATGCCCTTCCGTACATGATGGAGCAGAAATGGGGCAGGATAATCAACTGTACGTCCGGGGCATTTGCCGGTTCGGATAAACATACCAACTATGCTACGGCCAATGCCGGGGTACTCGGGCTGACCTGGAGTGTCGCCCAGGAAGTATACAAGTACGGCATAACCTGTAATGCTTTCGCTCCGGCAGCGCTGACACGGGCGTCCTATGAACTCGAAGCCTATATCCGGGCCGTCCCACCGGAACAGAGTCCGATGGGATACGGGAAGATATCCATCATGGACGTTTCGCCGCCGCCGGAAGAACTGGCACCGTTCATTGCCTACCTGGCGACCGAAGATGCGGGAAATATCAGCGGATCGATTTTCTTTACAGCCGGTAACGGTATCGACATGTACGGCGACCTGCGGATGGAGAAGCGGATATTCAAGTACGGCGATAACTGGACCGTGGACGAGTTGAAGAAGGAGGTCCCGCGTGGACTGCTCAGAGGGTACCGCAGCCCGGCTGCAACACCGGGTGGTTGATCAAACAACATATCATATTGTATGTTTCTTTTACCATCAAGTATTCTTTTTTTTTCATCCCCGCGAAGGCGGGGATCCAGAAAATCGAAAGATGGTTATTTTACGCACTATTTACTGCATACATTCTCATGCTTATTACTAATGATATATTTTCTCTTTTTCCTCTCTCCCAGTTACGAGTTAACCCTCTCTCCAAATGGAAAGAGAATTACTCGAAAATAGTATTGTTTTCAGTTAAAGTTTGGTTTTTACGGATAGAGAGCGGTTGCTTGAGTGGTTAAGGAGCGAGGGAAGGAGTGAACAGGGGATTGATGATATAGATTGCCATGATTTTCGGCTTGAGGTGATTGGTGGCGAAACTCTTTATGAAATTCGGTGTCTAACCTGCTAACTCTAACCTGACTCTTTCGGTGAAATGGAAGTTTTCGTCGGGGACGGCGTATGATACACAGCCGCAGGGAAATTCGCCTTCGGGTGTCTTGCCCTGAAGTTCCACCATTAGTTCATTGGTTCTTTCCACATCGATAAATTCCGAAATAGTCAGGTGGGGCGAGAACGGATAAGGCCGGGGAGCCGCGTTTTCGAAAACGGAAGCGCTTTCCAGCGTGATAACCAGGCTGCCCAGTATATCTTTCGGCTCGATAGTCAGCACCACGCCTGGTGCCGGAAGGTAGTTCGATAACGGTCCGTACCGAATGGTAAAAGGCTTGAATTCGGAAACCAGCATTTTCATTTCTTCAAGGTGGAAGTCTTCCGTTGGTCTGGGTACCGGTACCGTGAGTGTAATATGCGCCGAACAGTAAGACTGTCCCCTGGGATCATAAATCTCGCGGAGCCGGTTAACTTCACCTGCAGGCGGATCAGGTGGAAATATCAGGATAACACCGAACCGGTAGGCTTTCTGCCAGTCAAGCCATCCGTTCATATCCATCGCGTATTCCGTAATCATATAACGACCCAACTGTTACTATTCATGTACTGGTATTATACACCTGGTTTTCAAATTGGAGTATGCATGATGTTAAGAGATAATACTATGATGTATCAAATGTCTCCTGTTCTAAGCGTTTCGTGAATTTTACTGCGCGAGAACGAGAGGATCAGCAGGAAGCTGGTAATAATAAATGCCAGGAGCAGTATGCCAAAGGTAATACTGATTGTCACCCAGTCGATGCTCAAGACGAAAGGCGGTAGGACTTTCGCGCCCTGTTCTGTGAGTTGAAGGAAGGGCATCATGATAGTGCTTAATCTTTCACCGGCAACAATACCGAGTGCCAGTCCGAAAATTATGATAACAAACTGCTCGAACGCAAGAAGCCCGAAAATCTGCCGTCGGGAAAAACCGATAGCCCGGAGAACGGCGAAATCAAGCTGTCTTGCCCGGGCGGAAAGGTACGAATAAACCAGGAATCCAAGACTGCTTATCAGGACCACACCCAGCAAAGCAATCAGCAGAATGCCTTTCCAGGCAGCCCCTGCCAGCGGATCGTCTTTCATATCTGCAATCATTGCTTCTCTATCGTAGATGTTTTTAGCGCTGAGCGAAGTCCCACGGATATTATCGAGAACGGCATTTCGCTGAGTAATATCTTCGGGAAGGTCGAGCCATACTTCGTTGGGGTAGATGGAGTTTCCTATTTGCCTGTTTCTGGCATTAAACAGCCGGTCGATGTTAGCGATGATGAAACCTCTGGAACCAGGGTCAAGGCTCGGAAAGTAATCGATTACCTCGGTAACTGAGATATACAGGTTGTAACCTGAAAAGGAGATACGGACGACATCATTGTTCGCAATACCGTTGCTTTCGACAAATGACCGGCTTGCCAGGACGGATATGGGTCGGTCGTCGGGATAAGGATATATCCCCATAATACTGGTATTACGTGTACTCCATCTCAACTTTGCTGAAGTTTGACCGTCATGAAAAGTATAGCTGTCCGTTTCAACTGAGCCTGGCCGATTATCTATACCGACCGCCAGTTCCGATTTTTCATCAGGTGATACCTGCCACTCCTCTATATCCTCGAAGTCTTCGATTACCATTGGTCCTTCAAGTGCCGTTCCTTCAAGTTGAAGGTTATCGAAATTCACTTCCTGGAAAATTACACTGGTGCTGGCTGAAGCCCTCACATATAGTGAGATCAGGCTGCGAGGCGGAGTAAGGTATTCGGAGGAGCCGGCAATAGTAAGAGGCGCTTTCATATATTGCCAGCCCCCGGTTGCCGGGTCGGTTTTACCAAGGTTAACATCCATATAGCGTCCCTTGCCGTCTTTTATCTGTGCGTATACAACGATTTCCGGATTTCCCGGTCTGGAGTATACCCATAAACTTATAGTTTCTGCTCCGTCAGGGATTTCCAGGCCCTCTGTCAGCGGTTCATCTTCAGCAAGTATATCCATTAATTCCGGCAGAGTCTTTTCATCAAAATCCTTCCTGAACCAGGCTATATCTTTCGTCCTGTCGGGGTCCACTGCCAGCATCTCGAATTCACTACTGGTGAATACGGTACCGGAAGTACATTTCTGTCTGTAGACCACTCCGACGTTTTCAACCCCCTCGATAGCCGAGTACCTGTCCTCAAGCGTTTGTTTGGAAGAATGGCGCTCATTGAGTTCTTCGAGTCGTACATCTCCGCCGGACATATAGATGTTACGTTCATCATAGCTCTTTTCAAGAGAGCCGATGAAACCGGAGGAAAACATACCTACACTGGCTGCAACCAGCAGGAGAAGTATGGGGCGGGAGTAACGGACGGGACTCCGTGCCATTTGCCAAAGGCCCAGTGCCAGGGGAGCGTTCCCGTAATACCTGGTGATTCTGGCAGACAGCCTGAGCAAAAGGGGGAATACCCGGAGGAAAATAATAGCAACAGCAAGCAGAAGAAGAATGGGAGTCAGAAGTAACAATGGGTCCATACCAAGTCCGCCGAATATATCCATATTGACCAGCGAACCTCTTTCTTCAAGTTCCCAGTACAGTGCTCCCCCGACTATGAGCAGGACGATATCGAGATAGAATCGTTGCCAGAAAGGGACCCGTGAGGGTCTGGATGATGCCTGCTTTTCATGAATGATTCCCCCCCGAGAAGCCCGAATTGCGGGTATGACAAGGGCAAGCAGGCAGAGTACAGCCGCGGAAATGATAAGTATCAGTACAGTACCGGAGAATCTTATCGGTATCATCTCACCTCCGGTCAACGACTGGAAAGAGGCGGTTTTTCCGAGCAGGCTGAAAAGGAATGCTCCCAGGGCAGTGCCGATGACTGTTCCGGTTACGCATATCAGCAGACCCTCGGAAAGGTATATCAGGAAGATATGCCAGGTCCCGCCACCGCGACTCCTGTACATCGAGATTTCACCTGCCTGGCGCTCTATGAGCATATTGGAGACCATGACAAGGTAAAAAATGATAATGGCGGCTACCTGGAAAACAATCAGGAAAAGGGGGATCTGGGTAAACATAAGCCTGCCGGAAAATTCCGAAATGAGTCCGTCAAGAGTGGTAAGCAGTCCTGAGCGGGGCAGTTCCTGCGCGATTTCCCGCTCCATGCGGCGAATGTCGTTTTTTACAGAATCCGCATTACCGGAATTTATGTTATCGATATCAATATAGTAGAACCAGTTATAGTCAGCCCTGCCTTCCGGGAAAAAATGCGGTACAATCTCAAAAAGGGTATCTTCAGCTATAAATACCGGAGCCCTCGGCGGGACGGAGTTACCATCGGCATCCTCCAACGGAAGTGTAAAAACGTACGGATTCAGAAACCAGAATTCATCGGCAGGATCTATGGGATCGATCAGTGCTGTTAATTCGACAGTGATATTTCTCTCTGTTCCACCGAATCCGCTTCTGAATGTAAACCTGTCGCCGACCTTTAAATTGAATATTTCAGCTGTATCGCTGCCTATCATCCCTTCGATGGCGAAATCAGGCGAGTCGATCCCTCCCTGGCTGAGTTCAGGATTGGAATATCCGGCGAGTCTGCCATCAGCGATGGTTATGTGTTTATCAAGGTTTGAGAACACGTGAAAATAGCCGGTAGGCTGGTATGGTCCGCCTGGTGTGGGACGGTCTGTATAAAAAAAGTCGAAAGACTGCGTCTGTATCCAGGTCTCTTCCTGGCGAATTACTTCTCCGAGATTTTTCGGGATTTTGCCGGAGATTAGAGCGGAAGTTTCCTGGAATTCATCATGATTGACATAATAGCTGGGAGCATAGAATTGAAGATCGAGCAGTTCGATCGACCTGTTTTGTAGAGAATGTTCCAGCCCCAGGTCATTGATTGCGTTCGAGTAGAGAGGTGCGCTGGAGAGAAGGGCTACCGCGACAATAACTCCCGCCAGTACGGTAGAAAGCAGCTTCCAGTTGGATATAATCCTTTTTGTAACGACCTGCCAAACCGAAAATAGGAACAACATTGCAGAGTAACTATACAAATAAATGTACTAAATAACAAGATATTTTAAGGCAATGCAAGTTGTGTGTAGCAGAGATGACATCTATATGCCGGTCAGGCTCTTGCCATATTATTGCGAATGTGCTACAAGAAAAGAACCGATATATCGTTAAGGAGAATGATGTTGGTAGTACAGGAAAAAACGAATGGCAGAAAGATCTGGGGACTGCACCAAAATGTGTTCTTTATGGGAATAACCAGCCTGTTGACGGATATCAGCAGCGAGATGATTTTTACCCTTGTACCTCTTTTCCTTACCAATGTTCTCGGAGCCGCCGGGACTATCGTAGGACTTGTTGGGGGACTGTCTGAAGGGGCCGATGCGATATTCAGAATATTCAGCGGCTGGTTTAGCGATCAACTCGGCAAACGTAAAGGACTGGCGGTGCTTGGTTACAGTATATCAACCGTTGCCAAACCTTTCCTCTATCTGGCGAATTCCTGGGGTCTGGTCCTTGCCGTAAGGTTTACCGACAGGCTTGGTAAGGGTGTCAGAACATCTTCACGCGATGCCCTGATTGCCGACTCGGTATCAGCCGGTGAACGGGGTAAGGCTTTCGGCCTGCATCGGGCGATGGATACTACCGGTGCTTTTCTGGGACTGGTTATCGCGGCTTTAATAGTCTACCTGGTTGAGGGCAGCAGTGCGATACAGATAACCCTGAGCAGTTTTCGGTGGCTGATAATAGGTGGTGTCATCCCTGCGGTATTGGGGGTTTTGGTACTGTGGTTATTCGTCCGTGAGAAAAAGAAGGCAGGAACGGAAGATACGACCATTGAAAGTGGACGCTCCTCTACAGGACTTATAGAAGGATTCGACAGGCGTTTCTGGATATTCCTGTCAATTATGTTCGTATTCACATTGGGAAATTCGAGCGATTTCTTCGTTATCCTGAGGGCACAGAATATGGGAGCACCGCTTTTACAGGTAGTCCTCATGCTGATTTTGTTTAACGCCACTTATGCTGTAACTTCTTTGCCTATGGGTATACTTTCCGATAGACTGGGCAGGCGAAAAGTTATTATTCTCGGGTGGTTTATCTATGCACTTGTTTACATGGGATTTGCTGTTTCTTCGGAAATCTGGCATATATACCTGCTCTTTACTCTATACGGTATCTATTACGGGATAGTCGAGGGAGTGGCAAAGGCTTATGTGGCAGACCTGGCTCCTGTAGAGAAGAGGGGGACGGCTTACGGTTTATACCAGGGCGTGGTCGGTCTTACATTAGTAGCTGCCAGCCTGGTCGCAGGACTGCTCTGGGACAATGTGAGCGTGGCATCTCCATTCTATCTTGGCGCCGGGCTGGCATTTCTTGCTATGCTGGGAATAGCAACTCTGATCAGGGAATAGATAATCCCAGTGAATGCCTTTGCCGGTGAACAAACGACCGTCACTGATATACTGATAGTCTTATCCTTGTACAGAGATTATTTCCTGCTGTACAATTCGTACACTGTGAATTTCCGGAAGAGAGAAGAAGATGAAGATTACTGATGTCAAGGTATTCCAGGTGGGTGTGAACCGGCAGAGCTGGACGTTCATCAAGGTAGAGACTGACGATGGTATACACGGCTGGGGCGAGGGAAGTCTTGAAGGACAGGAAAAGGCGGTCGAGGAAGCTGTAAAAGTACTTAGTAACAGAATTATCGGCATGGACCCGACGCTGATAGAACGGCACTGGCAGGTGATGTACCGGCACGGATTCTGGCGCGGCGGCGTAGTGCTGAACTCAGCTTTGAGCGCTATCGACCAGGCGTTATGGGATATCACCGGCAAGGCATACGACCTTCCGGTATATAAACTTCTCGGTGGCGCTGTAAGAGATAAAGTAAAAGCCTATACCCATGCTTTCGCACCCGAGCAGGCGGTAGCGCTGGTAAAGGAGGGATACCTGGGGATAAAGGCAGGCGGGATGCCGTTCAGGGGGGGACAGGTAGAACCTAAAGAGGTTCCCTCACGGCTGCGGGAGTCTATAAAGACGATGCGTGAAGCGGTGGGTCCCGACATAGAGATAATGATAGATAATCACGGCAGGGCATGGCCGTCGCTGGCGATACAGCAGATACGGGCGGTCGAGGAATATAACATCTCATTCTTCGAAGAGCCGGTGCCGCCGGATAATATAGAAGCATTGGCGGAGGTGCGGAGAAATATTTCAGGGACAGACCTTGCTACCGGGGAAAGGCTGTTCAGTCGCTGGGACTACCGGCGGCTTATCGAGAACCAGCTTGTGGACATTATCCAGCCGGATGTCTGCCACTGCGGCGGAATATCCGAACTGAGAAGGATTGCTGCCGCTGCTGAGATATATTACATACGTGTTGCCCCGCATAACCCGAACGGCCCGGTGGCGACAGCTGCCAGCATCCAGCTTTCGGCGGCGATACCGAACTTCGCGACGCTTGAATACGCGGTACCGCCGGAAGAATTCACGAAAGTGGTAAAGAACCCGACCAAACAGGTAGACGGGTATTTCCCGATTCCCGATACGCCCGGACTGGGGATTGAACTGGATGAAGAGGTGATGAAGCAGTATCCGTATGTAGAGAAGTCCTACCGTGGAGAGTATTACCGCGACGGCGGGATCGCTGATGTGTAGGATAATAACCCCCTACAGTCATTGCGAGTTTCGCCGTCAACAGGCGAAGCGTGGTAATCTATATAAATTACTCAACCATTCCAGTTTTTATTAATTTCAATTAGATTTTATAATCCTCTCTCCCGGTTACGAGTTAACCCTCTCTCCCTAAAAAGGAAAGGGTTTCTCGAAAATAGCATTCGTTCCTTGCAATGTTTAGTCTCGTTTACTTCAGCCAAAGCTGTTGAGTGGAAATACTGACAACGCGTATAATCGTCATCTGAATACCTGCGAGAATAAAATCCTCTAAGGTAATAGAATCCTTTCTCTAGAGAACTTATCCAGTATAAAACAGAGGTATTTTCGAGTGTCTCCCTTTCCATCTGGAGAGGGAGACAGCTCGTAATAGAGGGTGAGGTTTAAAAAGAAAATATAGAATTATTGAAGTCAGAAAGCTATATACCGAATAAGACAAACATCGATATATCTGTCTGATAGTAGTTCTCTTTAATATCCGTCAAACGTATCCGGGAAAATGCTAGTGTTCCATGTTTTTATATTTATCGGGTACATCTCC
>CAZBQL010000121.1:5484-8731 GCA_964493985.1 uncultured Dehalococcoidales bacterium | reverse complement strand
CTAAATATTATTAATTTAGAGATTTCGCCAACCTTTTTGCTAAAGCGACTATTGTTAATATAGGTGGTAATCCAGGAGCTTTGGGTAATACGCTTGCGTCACAGGCGAAAAGGTTATTAACTCCAGTTTGAAGGTCTTTATCGACTATTTCGCCGATTGCGGCAGTTCCGCCTGGATGACCTCCCGAAATACTTGAATGCACAATAGATTTGCTGTCAACACCTGCTTTCAGAAGGATTTCTTTTGAAACTTCAGCCCCTCTGCTCAACCTTTTCCTGTCAGCATCGGTTATTGTTTTTGAAAAAGAGCCATCGGGGTAAACTCTCCCTACTGAATCGTCAGCCGTTTTGGCCATAATTCCGAGCATTCCTTTGGTTGGCATAAGTATTCCTCGAAGGCCCAGTTCAATGAACCTTACGGGTCTGGATTGCTGTAAGAATGGTGAGAGGATAAATCCTTCACTCTTATGGAATTCGTGATCGACAATTGCCATTGTCGGTTCTTTAGTCTGATCAAGCCCTTTAGCAATTCCATAAGTATTCACAAGCATATCTTCAAAAAACTTTGAGCCTGCCTTATTCAATCCCGACTTTTGCATAATCACCGGTGTTCCCAACCCGCCGGCAGACAGGATCGTTGCATCCGCATTGATTCTTGGCGTATTTCCCTTTACTAAACTGACACCCTTAGCGCTACCATTTTCTATAATAACCTTGTCGACAACATGATTATAAAAGATATCCGCACCATTCTTCTCAGCTTCATCAAGGAATTCCACCGCTGTCCATTTAGCTCCATACGCACATCCGTACTGGCAGTTACCGCATCTCCTGCATTTTTTAGGATCGATAAACTTCGGCATAGACTCCATTTTATATCCCAGTTCTGTAGAAGCTTCCAGGATTTTCTTCCCACCTGATGACAGACGCCGGATATCATATGGCGCTATCTGCATTTCTTCTTCTGCTTCCTTAAATTCTTCCTCCAAATAAATACCGAATTCTGCTAATTCTTTTTCAAGACAGCGTACTCCATTACCACAACACACAACCGTCGGACCACCCGCCATGAAAGATCGCCAGACAATAACACCTTCTTTTGATTTTGGTGGCATCACTGTAATTCGATTAACATCATAATACCGGTAACAGTCAAAGAATCCACCTAATTTATTCTCTCTCTTGCCTTTTTCAAGAACCGCAACGGTCTTACCCTTGGCTGATAATTCTTTCGCCAGTGTAGCCCCTCCTGCTCCTGAACCTACAATGACGTAATCATATTTTCTCGCACTCATTGTGTACTACCTCCTCTTAATGAGTAACACCGATGTTACTCTAACTAGCTTTGTAGTGCAACCTTTGGAATTTAATCAATACAGATAGAAAATCTAGCAGAACCGAATCGTTGTATGCATGATCGGGTAGATATTCTAACGCTTATATCTTGATATTAGTTCCACCTATGATGAGACTAATTAGTCAGTACCAGCCGAGGGTTCCCTCCCGCTTTGAACGTGATATCCCCCACCAGAGCAGTTTGTAACCCACGGGCAAGAGAACTACGCCGAAAACGGCACCCTTCACGAACTCCAGTGCTGTTTGAGGATCCAACAGCGAAGGATTTGTCAGCATTGCCAGCCGGCACAGATGATAGACCCAGGTCTGGGGAAGAAACCAGGAGATGGTAGAGATTCCCGGGAAGAATATCGTATCAAGGAAGACCACGGGAAAAGAAACTCCGGCAAAAAGATTCTGGAGAATATTTATCGACCAGGTAATAGGGTCGGTTGATTTCGTTACAATTCTCACCCCGGTGGATATCATGGCCAGGCCGAGCAATATCGCGGCGGAGATTATAAAAGCTACAATTGTAGCAATTATATTCACATGCAGTTGAGCATGAAACACGGTGATCCCGATAACCAGGTAAGGTATAAAAGTGATAACTGACAGTATATATGTCCACGAGATATTGCCGATAATGAATACCGCAGTATTGATATCCGTCATTAGAATCGTTTCAAGGGTCCATGGATTAAGCTGCCTCTGGACGCCCTGTACGATAGGCATTATCAGATTGCTGATTGCCACACCTGCTACAAGGAAAGATATGTAGTCGCTGTTATACATTTCCTGGACGGGTCTCTGGACATAGGTAGCCGCTACGCCCCAGGAAAAAACACCGATAAAAATATTGATGATCTGGGTTATCATCGTTGTCTTGTAGGTAGTCCAGCTAAAGAAATCACGCTTGGTGAAAGCGGCTATCTGTTTTAAAAAAATGGGTAGTTCCATTATCTGCTTCTCCGAAAACGGAGTGCCGTGTCATTCTGAGGGAGTGAAGCAACCGAAGAATCTCGTTCGATTAAGAAAGGAGATCCTTCGTCGTCCTCAGGATAACAGCCCATCATTATCTTTATTCTGCCAATATACCTTATTTATTCCCTGCGCCTCCGGGTAATTGCCGTAAAAGCGTCTTCAAAGGTCGGTTCCTGGGTAGTGATTCCTCTAATCTGCAACTGGTATTTTGCCAGTACTTCCAGGATTGTTGAGAGAACCAGGTCCCTTTGGACCCGTACTGAAAGCCTTACGAGTTTCCCGTCAACATCCAATTCAGGAGTAACGCCATACACACCGGTTATTTTTTCCAGAGTGTTTAGCATGACCTCCATTTCCTGGCTGTATACCGTATCTACCAGGGCTATATTGATGATTTTTTCATCGGACATCGTGTAACGGATATGGTCCGGCGTATCGCACATGGATATTTTCCCCCTGTCGAGAATCGCAATGCGGTCGCATATATCCTGGGCCTCGGGCAGGTTATGAGTACTGAGTACTACGGTTTTCCCCTCTTCACGGGCAAGCTTGTCACGCAGCAGGTGGCGAAATTCCATTGCCGATGTAGGGTCAAGGCCGGCAGTCGGTTCGTCGAACAGCAATACCTGGGTCTCTCTAAGTAAAGCACGGCAAAGCAGTAATTTACGTTGCATCCCTGTCGAATACCGCTGGTAGCCATCATCCGCCCGGTCCTGAAGTCCGGTAAGCTCCAGCAGATAGTTGATCCTTTCTTCCGCTTCTTTGTCCCTTAGTCCGTAGAGGAGAGCGTAAAAAGCCAGGTTCTGTCGACCCGATAACCTCCAGGTGAAACCGCGACTCTCCGGCAGAACGGCCTGAAGGACTTTCAGTACCTTGCCCGGTTCTTTTTTTACATCGATTCCATTTACGTATGCTAAGCCTTCGTCATG
>CAZBQL010000121.1:0-5384 GCA_964493985.1 uncultured Dehalococcoidales bacterium | reverse complement strand
GCAAAATCTGAATTTGTCATACTGTTACCTGAGATAAGCACCCGCTGCCCTGAAATGGGTAGATGGTGTGGAATGTTTAGCTGCCGGCTCGCTTTGTGCAGTAAATCAGATTATATCACCAAATATCGTCTGTTAACAGGATGGTATTAAGTTTCAACTCACATAATGCCGGCTGACTACGTACACGATTTGGTAGGGATTCCGGTTAGGGACTAGATGAAAATAATCCTATTTCAGGAAAAAATCAATCTTTCGATCAATAGTATTTCAGCCACGGAATCTATACTATATATCTTGAATAAGATATGTCGGGCGAAGTGCGTCCGAAGCTGCTTGAGTTATTATAATGCCTTGAAATGCATAATTAATGCAATACAAACTTCGTCATACGGAAAAAGCCGGATACAGCAAGCGGATAGAATTTAGGTATAGTAGTTACCAGTAGTTTGGTAACAAAGAGGAATAAAAAATGAAGAAAATATTGACGATAGTGATGGCCATAACTCTGACAATAGGGCTGCTGGTACCAACGACAACAGCACTGGCTGCTGCCTACCAGTCAGGGAGTAATGTTACCACCCTAGGCGCCAATACCTTATCTTGGACCGGCCAGGGCGCAATAGCAGGTGTTTTAGAGAATATACAGTGCGATGAGAACCTTCCTGAAGGTTATAAGCCAGGGGATGCTTATCTTCTGTGGGTATTCACTACCGATGGTGGTAGTGCTACTGCAACACCCGGTACAACGCCCCAACTGATCCTTGGTGGCACCGGGTCTGGTACGTACAATTATTTGTCCGCCAATCCTGGGGGCAGCGAATTCAAGTTCGTCACACCCTATTTTACGCCCGATAACAATCTCACAGCAACGGTATCCTTCAATACTACATTTACCGGTAATGGCTCCTATGAGTTAGTTATCAGCCACGGTTGCTCCGGAGATGGTGGCAGTAGTGGCGGCGGTGATGGAGAACTTGAGGTCGGCGGTACTGTCTATCCGGTAAATAAAGCTGCGCTTCTGGCACCCTGGATTGCCCTGGCTGCCGTGGCACTGGCCGGCACTTTCATGATAATGAGACGAAGTCGGGTACATAACTAGACATTAATTCAATACAGGTCATAACAAAAGGGAAGTTCTCCAAGCGAGACTTCCCTTTCTTTATTTAAACAAGTATATTTCTCAGCGTTTTCGTAAATATCTCGGTTATCTGTTTCAGCATCCGCCATTTCATTTGATTTTCGTCCGGTTGCGAGACCAGCATATCATTAATTAACCGATTGAATCATTGTATTGATACCTCCATCTATAGTATCAGTAACCTTTCGCAGATTTACACCACTGACTGATATCGCTACATTGTTTAGTGCGACGTTATCGTTCGTTTACCGGACGTTAGTAGATCGGAGTGAATCGCAATGAAAAACAGATTATTCAGAATCGCAAGTTCCTTTACAGCCGTCTTTTTTGTAATATTGTCCCTGGCAGCCTTCAGTGGTCCGGCGGCCGCGGCAGTGACAGAGAACGATTACGGGAATCCTCAATTTATTGAGGATTTTTTCGTCCAGGAAGAAATCATTCTCAAATTCAAGCCTAATGTTCCTCAATCGGTAACAGAAAAGATTTATAGTAAACACAAAATTACCAAACTCCAGACCAACTCCCGGGGAATAGTGAAGGCAAAAGTCCCGAAAGGTAAATCCGTCGAGGAGATGGTAACCATAATTTCCAGGAATCCGAACGTAGAATATGCCCAGCCCAACTATATTTGCTACGCGGTATACTCTCCAAACGATCCATATTACCGGTATCAGTGGAACCTGAACAATGGCACGGGAGGAATTAATGCAGAGGACGCGTGGGACCTCACTGACGGCTCGGGTGCCGTTGTTGCCATACTTGACACCGGTATTGCCTATGAGAACTACGGGATATATTCCCAGGCCGGTGATCTAGCTCAAACAAGTTTCATCCCCGGATATGATTTCATAAACAATGACGCTCATGCGAATGATGATAATGCTCACGGGACACATGTTGCCGGAACCATTGCCCAGAGCACGAACAATCGTATCGGTATCGCAGGTGTTGCTTATGGAGCAACTCTGATGCCGGTGAAGGTGCTGGGTGCCGATGGCAGGGGGACTTCTTACAATGTAGCTGACGGTATCTACTATGCAACGGATCATGGAGCTAATATTATCAACATGAGTCTGGCCTGGTCGGTCTATCAATCATCATCTGGTACGTGGGTTGCTTCTGAGCCTGGAGTAGTTGTTCGTAACGCTATTGAGTACGCCTATAATCATGGTGTAACTCTGGTGGCGGCTGCCGGCAACAATGGCGCAAGTGTAGTGGCCTATCCCGCCGCCTATGATCAGTGTATCGCAGTCGGCGCAACCACCTCGGCTGAAAGCCTTGCCTCTTTCACCAACCGGGGCAGCGCCTTAGATCTGACCGCTCCCGGCCAGAGTATCTTACAGCAAACATTTAATCCCAACACTCGAATTGTGTCGGATTTTGGCTACTGGTATTTTTCGGGAACGTCGATGGCCTCACCGCATGTCGCCGGGGTAGCAGCCCTGCTGTTTTCATTAGGAGTGACCGAACCTGCCGAAATTAAACAGGTACTCTATGAAACTGCCGAAGACCACAGTACTGCAGGGTGGGATAATCAGTATGGCTGGGGAATTGTCGATGCTTATGCTGCTGTCTCATCAGTTGGTGACTCCACTAACGAGGTGCCCGTAGCAGCGAACGATAGCTACACAACAAATGAGGATAATGTTCTCCATGTGGCTGCGCCCGGTGTTCTGACGAATGATAGTGACGCCGACGGTGACCTGATAACCGCTGTTATGGTCAATAGTCCATCGAACGGTACTCTCTCTCTAAATGATGACGGTTCTTTCGAGTATATGCCTGATACTGACTTTAATGGCAGTGACAGTTTTACTTATAAAGCTAACGATGGAAAGGTAAATAGTGATTACGCAACAGTATCCATCACAGTCAATCCCATCAACGACTCACCAGTGGCAGTTAATGATACTTATTCCACCACGGAAAATACACCTTTACATGTTGCTGCCCCTGGTGTTCTGACCAACGACTCTGATGTTGATGATAGTCCCATTACTGCAAGTACAGTCAGTAGTCCGTCGCATGGTAGTCTCACTTTGGATGCCGACGGTTCTTTCGAGTACACACCTGATGATAATTTTATCGGTAGCGACAGCTTCACCTATATAGCCACGGATGGAACAGATAGCAATATCGCCACAGTTACTATAGCCATCGAGACTGTCAATCACCCTCCGGCAGCCCTAGATCAGTCGGTGTCGACTCTTGAAGATACTTCAACCAATATTACTCTGGAAGCCACTGACACGGATGGCGACCTTCTGACTTACTCTTATTCCAATCCGTCCCACGGAGCCTTATCCGGCACAGCACCGAATCTTATCTACACTCCGGGCACTGAGTTCAACGGTGTGGATAGTTTCACCTTCACAGCTAACGATGGAAAAACAAATTCCAACCCGGCTTCAATTTCGATCAGAATAACTTCAGTCAACGATCCGCCTGTAGCTGCTGGCGATATTTATACAACCTATGAAGATACTCCTTTGAATATTACCACTCCCGGCGTCCTGGGCAATGACAGTGATGTCGATGGGAATACTTTAACTGCCGTTATAGTCAGCAATCCGTCTTACGGCACTCTTACTCTGAATGCTGACGGCTCTTTCACTTACACACCCGGCAATGACTTCTACGGTAGCGACAGCTTCATCTATAAGGCTAATGATGGGGAGGCTGACAGCAACACAGCCAGCGTAACTATTACCGTGACTCCTGCAACCACACAGACAATGCGTGTAGAGAATATCAGCTTTACTACCAGGTCGAGGACCTCCAGAGGTACTTCTTTTTACAGGATCACGGCAACCGTTCTGATTTGCGATAGCTCAAGTGTTCCTCTGCCTGAAGCGACTGTATACGGGAGTTGGAGCGGTGGTTATACAGGGGATGTATCGGGAACAACGCGGGGTGAAGGTGAAGTAGTCTTTAATACACGATGGATTAGTGGTAAAACAACCTTAACATTTACGGTCAATAATGTTACCAGGAGTGGTTGGACCTATGACCCAACCCAAACCGAGTCCGGTTGTTCTATCACTCTTGATTAAAAAAACCGGGAAATTAACCGGGTAAAAAGCAGCATAATAAACCGAAGGAGAGGAGCGTAGGCTTCTCTCCTTCACTTAGTTAAAGCATTCTCGCCCTGATGATACGTAGCTGCTTGTATGGTGATCGAACATGATATGTGATGATTAGTAACCGGATTGGAGCTTTCCCCAACAGATTCTTCAGCCGTTTTCTGATTTTCCAGATCCATCACGTTACCGAAATAAAAACCGATATACTACTTCTCTCCTGTAAATCTGGATATAGACTCCGATGTATTCTTGATAGAGAAACGTAAAGAGTATATAATCAGTTACGATTTAGATTTCGGGAGGCTGAACAATGAAATTTGATGATGTAGTTGCGAATATTTATACGATTACTGATCTAAGGCGTATTGCGGGAGCTCATGTGATTGACCATAAACAGCTTCGTGATGAAGAACTGCGTGCAGCCATTATTAAAGTTAAACCGCAATACCTTCATGGGGAGTCTGTAGAAAACAATCTTAATCAAGTGTTTTATAAAGATGAAAGGAAAGACTATAGAGTATTAGCGCGGGTAATATTGGTTGATGTGCTATTAGAACAATATGGATTTTCTTTACCATTTAGCCAGACTGAAGAAAAAGTAATTGCCTTTGAACAATCGATCGTAAATCGTGCTAATGAGATCGATTTATCTGACCTTGCAAATGGAAAAAATAACACTCAGAGATATGAAGATTTAAAACTCTATAACTTCGTATTACAGGTCGCATGGGAGCATCAGGATAATGTTTCCCCCGATGAAGCAAACCTGCTGTTGAATCTTAGAAAACGTCTTAATATTAACGAATTAGATCATCGCACACTTGAAGCAAAACTCACAAAATATCCAAAGTCAGGAAACCAAATTCATTCCAGAGCTGAAATAAACCAGGTACGTCGTCATCTGCAAGGATTAGGCTTACTCTTTACTATTAGACAGGATGAAAAGACCGATATTGACATTATTCCCGAAGAACTTGCTTCCGTCTTTAGGGAAATACTTGGTATTGAGTTAAGGACGGAGAGTTACTTAGAGTTACTTAGCTATAAATCACTACGAAAAAAGTTACATCTTATCGAGGTACTTGAGCAGCAAGACGTCGCATATGGACAATATGACACAATCGATACATTGCGCGACCATGTTCTGCAAAATGTATCACCGT
>CAZBQL010000120.1:0-8866 GCA_964493985.1 uncultured Dehalococcoidales bacterium | reverse complement strand
TGTCGAAGGATGAACGAAATAATAACGGTAATTGCCGTAATTCAGCACTACTAACCTTACCGCCTTTTTACCCTGAAAACGAAGATAATTTTGACAATATTTTCACCCGATGATATTATGTGGATTACTATTTGTACTAACAAACAACCTGATAGGCAGGTGATGGTATTTGACTAGCACCGAAGCACTGTACGCGGTGCTTCTTGTTGCCTGTATTATTTTATCCGCTTTCTTTTCCGGCTCGGAGACGGCGTTCATTTCTCTGCAAAAAATACGGCTCGAGCATCTCGTAAGTACAAAAGTGAGAGGAGCCAAGCGTGTTGCCCGGATGGTAGAGCGTCCGGAAAAGTTCCTTTCAACAGTGCTACTCGGTAATACGTTCGTCAATACCGCGACTGCAGCTCTCGCTACCGCGCTGGCTATCGTACGCTGGCCTGAATACGGAATACTGATATCGACGGCTGTGACAACGGTAATCCTGCTGATTTTTGCGGAAACTACTCCGAAGACGGTCGCAGCACATCATAATGAACGTTTTTCACTTCTTGCCGTACGCCCTCTTGAGTTGATTTCGTGGCTTTTTACACCATTTGTGTTCGTATTGAGCTGGATAGCTTCCGGTCTGACCAGTATATCCGGCGGCGAAGCAGTACCGAGATCGCTTGCGACTGCTGATGAAATCAGGAACATGATTACTGTCGGACACAGAGAAGGAACGGTAGAGGAAAATGAGGCAAAAATGCTCCACAAGGTTTTCGATTTCGGTGACAGGCCGGTACGGGAAGTGACCATTCCCCGTCCCGAGGTAATCGCCATAGAGTATAATTCACCGATATCAGAATTTCTTGCTTTGTACGCGGAATCGCCGATATCCCGCTTTCCCGTATTTCAGGATAATATGGACAACGTGGTAGGCATTTTATCCATCAAGGATGTCCTGATGGGCCTGGCTAAAGGTGAGATAACCAGAGAATCACTTGTCAACGACCTGGTACGTCCCGCCTATTTTACTCCGGAGACCAAACTGATAAACGAGCTTTTTGCCGAGATGAGAGATAATAATTACCGGGTTGCCGTGGTAATAGACGAATTCGGCGGGACCGAGGGAATAGTAAGTCTCAGCCGCCTGGTAGAGGAGATAGTCGGTCCGGTCGGTGACGAACTTGCGGCTGCCGAGAAAGATTACGAGAGAATTAACTCATACACTTTCCAGGTCGACGGTGGAATGCGTATTGAAGAGATAAATTCTGAAATGGGGCTGGACCTGCCTGAAAGTGATGAATACGAGACCATAGCCGGTCTTATACTCAGCCTCCTCGGGCATATTCCGAAGCAGGGTGAGCAGATCAGGTTTAAAAATGTGAAGATGGTTATCACCAGGATGAAAAGCAGGAAAATAGAAGAAGTTCTGCTGACCAAGGAATAATCGGAAAAAAGAGATAATGGAACAGGGTAACGAAGTATTATATATAATTCTACTGATAGGTTGTTTAGTTCTGACAGCTTTCTTCACCAGTTCCGAGACAGCCTTTTTCTCCTTGCAGCGTGTCAGGCTCGAACAGCTTGTCAGTAATAATATAAAAGGCGCAGGGAGAGTAGCCAGGTTGATACAAAGACCCGACAGGCTTCTCTCCATAATACTGTTCGGCACGAATCTTGCGATGACGGCAGCTTCCGCACTGGCTACGGCGCTGGCCGTCGCATTCTTGGGAGAGCACGGTATCATAATCGCTACTGTCGGATTGACGATAATAATTCTGGTCCTGGTCGAAACTACCCCGAAAACCCTGGCAAATATTCACTCTGAGCGTATTTCTCTAACGTTTGCCCGACCGATCGAAATTCTGTCCTGGGTATTTTCACCGATAGTGTTCCTGCTTAGCTGGATTGCCAAGGCTGTTACCAGAATCGTGGGGGGAACGCCTTTACCAAGGTCGCTTGTCAGCCAGGAAGAAATCAGAACCATGATTTCCGTGGGCCAGTCGGTCGGTACGATGGAGGAGACCGAAGCAAAAATGCTTCACAAGGTGTTCGAGTTCGGTGCCAGGCCGGCTCGAGAGGTTATGGTTCCCAGGACGGAAGTTTTCTGGGTTGAAAAGGGAATACCTCTCAGTAAGTTCCTGGAAATTTTTGCCGAATCGCCTATATCGCGTTTTCCCGTTTACGAAGAAAATACCGATAATGTGGTCGGTGTTCTGGCAGTAAAAGATGTGTTGATGGCCCAGGCTAAGGAAACGATGGGACTCAATGATACGATCGACGAACTGATACGGCCTATATATTTTACCCCGGAATCAAAGTTAATCGATGAGTTATTCAATGAAATGAGAGACAGGAATTACCGGATGGCAGCGGTGGTAGATGAATACGGCGGTATTGCAGGTATCATAAGTTTGAGTCTTCTTGTCGAGGAAATAGTCGGTGCCGTGGGCGATGAATTTGCCGAAGCCGAAAAAGAATACGAGGCTATCGACGAAAACACCTTCCAGATAGATGGAGGAATGAATATCGAGGAAGCAAATGCTGAAATGGCACTCGGTTTGCCCGAGAGCGAAGATTACGAGACTGTTGCCGGTTTTATACTGAGCCGCCTGGGACGTATTCCGAGGACCGGAGAAAGGCTGCGATATCACGGAATGAACCTGACAATCACTGAAATGCGCGGGATGAAAATAGAAAAAGTCCTGCTCTCGAGACCAAAATTACCTGGTGAAGATGCAGCGCCTAAGGGTTAGGTTTGCCAGGGGAGACGAGATTAAGTTTATCTCGCATCTTGATATTATGCGGCTATGGGAGAGAGCATTAACACGGGCTGGCATCCGGACAGCCTACTCTGAAGGATTCAGCCCTCATCCGAGATTATCACTGGCTGCCCCCCTGGCCGTCGGTGTTACCGGTGAATCCGAATTACTCGATGTCTATACAGCAGATACAGTATCACCCCACTGGTTTACCGATGCTGTGAAGAAACAGCTTCCGGTCGGGATTTCAATACTGGGAGTACAGCAGATAGGCATGACGCTTCCTTCATTACAGTCACAGGTACGCCAAGCCGAATACGGGATTGAAGTGGAAAGGGCGGATGGTCCGGAAGATATCGAGTCGGCCATTGTATCGCTGCTGTCACTGGAAAAGCTGCCATGGTCCCACGAAAGAGATACCGGAAAACGGGAGTACGACCTGAGGGAGTTGATCGACAACATCAGGCTGGAGTCATCGGATGATGAACGGTGCAGGTTAACTATGGTACTACGCTGCGGTAGCAACGGTTCGGGACGACCGGAACAGGTTACGCTTGCTCTGGGATTCAAACGGTATCCTGTTTCAATATCACGGGCCAGGCTGATACTCGGTAATTGATATGAGAATCATTTGTATCCGCTGGCTCCTGTATTGATTAGTACTCACAATCGGATATTCATCACAAAATAAAGAAGACCGATCAAAACCTTTTTATCTTGCTGTTGAAGAAATCACCATATTCTGGTAACAATAGAGAATACTCATATGGGAGTTTATGAATATCGAGATGGGAAAACCTATGGAACCACTGGAGTTACGGGTACTCCGGTTCATCCGGGATAAAAGTCTGCTTGATGATACAGGTAAACTGCTGGTAGCTGTATCCGGCGGTCCTGATTCCGTGTGCCTTCTTCTTGTGCTGGTGAAATTACGAGATGAGTTGCGTGTCAACCTCCATATTGCCCATCTCAACCACAAACTCCGAGGCGTGGAATCAGATAAAGATGCCGAATACGTTTCAGAACTTGCACATAACCTGGACTTACCTGTGACCATAGATGAGCGAGACGTGGAGAAATACAGAACGGAACACGGCGGCACGGTGGAGGAAGCTGCTCGCCAAGTGCGGTATGATTTCCTGGCGGAAACAGTAAAGTCTGTCGGAGCTGATGCGGTGGCGGTGGGGCATACCCGGGATGATAATATCGAGACCATAATCATGCATCTTGTCAGGGGTACCGGCACCAGGGGGCTTCGAGGACTTAAACCCGTAACTCATCTGAACTCTAAAACGGGAGTTGTTAAGGTCCTCAGGCCTTTGCTTGAATTAAACCGTGATGAAACGATCGGTTACTGCCATGCGAATGGGTATGAACCGAGAATCGATATTTCAAACGAATCTTTAGTTCCGTTGAGGAACCGGATACGGCATCAATTCATTCCTCTCCTGGAAAGCTATAACGAGCGGGTTGGCGAAGCCCTGCTGCGGGATGCCCGTATTGCTGCTGATGAACTTGATTTCCTGGAAACGGCTGCCGGTGAACTGTGGGGGAACATTGCAGTGAAACGTAAAAACAAGGTTACTATCGATAAAACGGGATTTATCGGTTTACCTCCGGCTTTGCAAAGGCACCTTTTAAGACAGTCGATCGAAGCAATCACGGGCAGCCTGAAGGACGTCGAAGTCCGTCATATCGAATCGATCCTGGATGCTCTGGATTTACAGGCAGGCAAGCGAATAACTCTCCCCGAAGGACTGATATTCATCGTGGAATATGATCGTTTTCTGTTAACTTGTGAGGAGGCATCGTTATCTCCTTTGCCCATTCTGGACAGCGAACAAAGATTGAACGTACCGGGACAGACCGAATTTTCCGGCTGGAGAGTTACTGCCGATATTATCTCACCCGAACAGATGAATGATTCCGGCAATAATTACATCGCTTATTTTGATCATGAAAAGGTTGGGAATGAGTTAATAGTACGTCCAAGAAAAACCGCCGACAAATTTTACCCGCTGGGAATGGACCGGCCTAAGAAGGTTGGAGAGTTCATGATTGATTCCAAAATTCCCAGGACATGGCGGAGGAGAGTACCGGTGGTCTGTTCTCCGGAGCAGATAATATGGATTGCCGGATATCGTATCGATGACCGGATAAAGGTAACAGACGATACCAGGCAGGTTTTGCGGCTGGAGTTCGAACATAACACCGAGTCATGATTCGGTCTCATGCCTATCTGTTGCCACTGCGAACTTGTGGTGTTATACTCTGGAGTACTTTATTAACACAGAAAGGAACATTTTATTATGAGAAGAGCGGACGGGCGTGCCTGGGATGAGATGCGTCCGGTAAAAATAACTACCGGCGTGCAGAGTTTTGCTGAAGGTTCGGCTCTAATCGAATTTGGTAAAACGCATGTTCTGTGTTCAGTAAGCGTTGATGAGCGTGTGCCGGGTTTTCTCAGGGACAGCGGAAGCGGCTGGGTGACGGCGGAGTATGCCATGCTGCCGAGAGCGACAGTTACACGGACACCTCGTGATTCCGTACAGGGAAGAATCTCCGGCAGGAACCAGGAAATACAGAGACTTATCGGTCGCTCTCTACGTGCTGTAGCGGACCTTAATGCCCTGAGCGGGAGGACTCTGCAGGTAGATTGTGATGTGATACAGGCTGATGGTGGCACACGAACGGCCGCAATTACCGGGAGTTACGTTGCCCTCTACCTGGCAATGCAGGCGCTTGCCGATATGGGAATACTATCGAATGTGCCATTACGATACGCCGTCGCTGCAATAAGTGTCGGTATCGTTCACAACAACCTGTTCCTCGACCTGTGTTATGATGAAGATTTTCAGGCAGGAGCCGATTTCAACATCATCATGAACAGCAACGGGGAATTCATCGAGGTACAGGGAACCGCCGAAGGTAAGACCTATAACAAGGAGACCCTGGATTCCGTACTCTCGCTCGCAGATAAAGGGATCAAAGAATTATTCGAGCTACAGAAAAAAGTCCTGGCATCCGCCGGGATCAGGAGTATGGGCTGATAATCATGGTCTCACCTGGCCGTTTCCGTAGATAATCCACTTGTAGGTAGTCAGTTCTTTTACGCCCAGAGGACCCCGGGCATGCATTTTCTGGGTACTTATCCCTACCTCCGCTCCCAGGCCGAACTGTGCCCCGTCGGTAAACCTTGTACTGGCATTTACGTAGACACAGGCGGCATCCACCTCGTTCAGAAATCTCATTGCGGCGCTGTAGTCTTCGGTGATGATGGCTTCGGAATGTCCCGAACCGTACCTTGCTATGTGATCGAGTGCTTCGTCCAGTGAGTCCACTACCTTGATCGCCGCAATAAGTGCCAGATATTCCTTTCCCCAGTCCTCTTCTACCGCGCCAGCCAGTTTCAGAGATGAATCCGATTGTAAAATATCCATTACCCTGGTGTCGCAGTGCATTTCAACCCCCGCTTTCGCCAGTTCAGCGGCTGCCATCGGGAGGAATGTTTCCGCAATATCTGAATGCACAAGCAGCGTGTCCATGGCATTGCAGACTGTCGGACGCTGTACCTTGGCGTTATAGGCTATTGCTGCGGCATTTTTCAGGTTGGCAGCCAGGTCTACATAGGTGTGGCATACGCCTATTCCTCCGGCTACCACCGGCATTGTGGCATTTTCTCTGACATACTTTATCAGTCCGGCGCCTCCCCGTGGAATCAGCAGGTCTATTACCTGGTTCATTTTCAGCAAGTGTTCGACCAGTGAACGGTCGGTATTCTCGATGAACTGTATAGAACCGGCAGGCATTCCGGCTCTTTCTCCAGCTTTACTTACCAGCCCGGTGAGTGCAGTATTCGAGTGAATAGCTTCCCTTCCGCCGCGCAGGATCACGGCGTTGCCGGATTTTATACAGAGTGCCGAGATATCCACGGTGACGTTGGGCCGGCTTTCATAAATAACTCCGAGTACACCCAGCGGTACCCGTTTCCTGCCTGCTACCAGACCGTTGGGAAGAGTACGCATGTCGAATATTTCACCCACGGGGTCTGCCAGCGCTGCAACGGACATCACATCCGATGCCATACCGTCAAGCCGGTCGGAAGTAAGCAGCAGGCGATCGAGCATGGCAGCATCCATTCCTGATTCCTTTGCCGCGTCACAATCCATTTTGTTGGCGGATAATATCTCATCTTTCTTTGATTTCAGGTCATCGGATATATTTTTCAGAGCGGTGTTCTTGACATCAGCCGGAATATAGGCAAGCTTGCGGGACGCTTCCCTGGCTGCCTTTCCTTTTGCTTCAAGTCCATCGATATCATTACTCATTGTGCTGCTCCTGGACCGGTGAAATACTCCGGTTATTTATCGGTAATATAATAGCTGCCTTCCGACGCGTTGTTGGGATCGAAGGTTTTCTTTATCTCTCTCAGCCACTTGTGGTAGTTGGACGCATTCGGGCCGTATAAGTCGTGTGAACTGTCGCCGAAAACATGTGCCGGAACACCGAAATGCTGATTAATTGCCGTGTCGTTTGCTTGTGCCATGAATTCTTCGGTCAATGCCCTGAACGTATTGGGATTCGGGTGGTACCTTATTAATAATTCACCATGCCCGTAGTGTCCGTGCTCGAATGACTGGGTAAACGGCGACGTATCATCGTTATATACCAGTCCCCGTTTAATAAGATCATCCTTTGCCCGGGCGGTGATATTGATATACTCGGCCATAAGAGGAAAGACATCAGTACCGCCGACTTCGCCGCCGAAGGTGCCGCTGGCACGGAAGGTTTCCCTGATGGAGCCGGTACTTCTCAGCCATCGCCACAGGCAGCCACCGGCAACCTTCGGATCTTCCACCATCTTTTCCGGTGATTTGCCTTCGGTTTCATTGACTATGAGTTCCAGTACCTTTGTTTTATAGTCGAAATCATTTTTCGAATTACCGGCGATAATAATCATGAAGCAGGGTCCCTGTACCATTTGCCTGAACTCATTGAATAGTTTGATGTCTTCCTCGTTGCTGGTGGCCATGTTCGATGCCGCCATAGCCGCATTGAAGCCCATCAGTTCATAGGCAATTTCGCTTTCACCAATTTTCTGGACTGCCAGTATTAATTTTTCGAGGGAAGGGAACGAGTAGAACCCGATCATAAAATGCGGCGGTATCTCACTTGGTGCGTAATGTGGTGAGATTCCTTCTATCGGGAACGTGTCGGGTCCCGGCCAGTGATATATCTTGGTCGCCGCTTTGGTATAGACTCCCAGTCCGCCAAGAGGTACCACATTACCCCTGACAATCCCTCTCAGGGAAGGTCCCGGACCATCGCCGCAGAACCATTCGTCCAGTGAACCGAGTGAACCGAACCGGACTACCTCACCGTCCGGAGTTACCCACTCCAGGGCAAGCTGGTTGCGTTCACCATAACTGGCACTCTGGCTCAGGTGTCCGACTCCCTGGTGGGCAGCTATCGGAAGTGCCGAGCAGTTGGCTCCGGCGCCGCACTGGTTGCAGATAAATCCTCGTTTCATACATTCAGCCTGCAACTGGGCGCCGATCACGTACGGTTCGACCACTGCGTACATGTTCTTTTCATTGATCTCCAGTATCCGGTTCATTCGTCTCAGGTCCAGTCTGACTACACCCGGTCCGGGAGCGTCGTTGTATACACCCCAGCCGGTGCTGGACGCTTTGAACTGGAGATTGAATTTATTGCATAGTTTCACGATAGCCTGTACTTCTTTCGTACTGACTGGCAATAGAATGGCTTCGAATCTCGGTGTGAATTTCTCCATACCTGCCAGCAGCCCCGACCTCCATGAGTACGAATCGAGGATGACCGGGTCCGACGATATATATTTCGGTCCTACTATATCTTCAAATGACGCGTACCGGTCTTTGCTTAAAGTCATCATTCAATTCACCTCTCATGTTACGGCGTCATGCAGCAACTCAATCACGTCATATACCTTCAGCCTGCTGCCTCTCTCGTTAATACTTTCACTAAAATTCGTTTCACATCCGGGGCAGGCGGTAACAATGGCTTCAGCGCCGGTATCTTCAGCTTCCCGGATACGTTCACCTGCCGTAAAAGCAGAGAATTCCGGGTTGGATTCGGTCACTCCA
>CAZBQL010000119.1:0-8869 GCA_964493985.1 uncultured Dehalococcoidales bacterium | reverse complement strand
CCACCGACTGGGCGGTAAAGAAACGCCGGGGTAAGATATTCCTTGATTATAATCAGAACGTGCGTGGCAAGACACTTGCTTCCGTATATTCGCCGCGTCCCAGCCCCGAGGCTACCGTTTCCGTCCCCCTGCGGTGGGATGAACTGGATAAAATTTACCCGACAGATTTCACGATAGTAAACACTCCGGACAGACTTGCTGACCTGGGTGACCTTTGGTCCGGTATCCTGGACGCCAAGGTCGATCTGGTTAAATTACTCACGAAGTAGAATTAGAGTTTAGAAATCAGGACTTAGTATTTTTAAAACCGTGTCTCTCTCGTCACAGTGAGACTTACTGTTTATCCAACGCAGGGCATGGATTGTGAAAATGTCATGATTTTGTAATTTATTCGCTCGCGATTTTATGACTTTAATAGAGTTGAGTATATAGAATAATGTCAGTCGTTTAGAATATTGCCTGTCGGCTGCCTGACAGATTGTTGAATAAGCTGACAGGTAGGAATCTTCTTGGTTATTTGAATTATGGAGGATGGCAATGAAATACATGACTGAAGCTGTATCCAGTAAAATGAGAGAACCCGGCAGAGGTTTTAAAAGTAGAGTAATCTTGATCAGCATGGTCCTGGCTTTATTCGTCAGTCTGTTGTTACCATCTAAAGCAATGGCGCAGAGCATAAACCTGTCCGAAACGTCCGGTATGCCGGGGACTTCAATTACCGTCTCAGGTTCAGGGTTCACCAACGGAGATACTTACTCTATAAGATTCGCACCGGGCACTTATTATGAGTCGATATTAATTACGACTGGTACTATTACCGGCACCAGTTTCTCACAGCCGGTAGTCATACCATCTGTTCCGTGGGGACAGTATTTGATACAAGTGGTGACATCAAAAGGAACGTTCTCCCCATATTTTACGGTCTTACCATTCTCAAGTATCAGTCAAGTATCAGGAACAGTGGGCGATACGGTAGTATTGAGCGGTGTTGCTTTTCGGGCAAACATGCAGGTAACTGTCCTGTTCGACAACACGGAGATAGCCAGCAGGCAGACGAACTCATTTGGCAGCTTTTCAGGACTGAGTTTTGCCATACCTGCCGCCCGTCGCGGGAGTCACACGATACGAGTAACTGACGGTATAGCCAGTACGAATCACAACTTTATCATCGAGCCGGCATTAACAATCTCTCCGCAAACAGGTGTGGTTGATGAACAGGTCACTCTAAGGGGGACCGGTTTTACCGCTAACTCCCCCATTTCCATTTATTGGGAAGGCAATGTTGTAAGCACCGGGACTATAACCACTAACTCAAATGGTAGTTTTACATATACTAATTTTATTATACCAGCAAGTCCCCAGGGGGCTAATACCATAAGAGCAAGGGATGGCATTTCTGCCTCAGCGGATGCTTCTTTCATAGTGAGTCCTAAAATTAGCTTGAGTCAAAGCAGTGGCGGTCCCGGTGATTTAATAGAGGTAGTGGGGAAAGGGTTCGAAAGCAACCGCTCGATAGCCCTGACATTTAGAGGTATTTCTGTTTCTATCGGTGCCGTAGCTACGGATACAGTGGGGACCTTCACCACCAGTTTCACGGTTCCGGGAGTAGCAGCCGGAAGCTATACTGTTCGGGCTGCCGATGGGTTTAATGATGCCACCGCCGTTTTTAGTATAGTAGCTTCATTGAATCTAAGCCCAACCTCCGGTTACGTAGGCTCTGAGATTACTATCAGTGGCGATGGTTTTACACCGGATGGTCGAGTATCCATCCTATATGACACCACACAGGTGCTCACCGTCAGTGTTAACAATTTTGGCTCTTTCTCAGTGAGTTTTACCGTTCCGGTCTCAAAGGGAGGGCCACACCCGGTAACGGCAAGCGACCTGACGACTCCGGGAGTTTCTGCTTCGGGGACCTTTTCTATGGAAACTACACCACCTTCCACCCCATCGCTCTTACAACCTGAATTCAATACTCAGGCGAGTGTGATGCCGCTATTCGAATGGACCGGGGTAACTGATCCCAGCGGAGTAATTTACCAGCTCCAGGTAGCCATGGACTCCGAATTCTCCAGGATCGTGCTCTCAAAGCAGAACCTTACAGAGTCGCATTACCAGCTAACACAGGGAGAACAGCTAGACCTTACCAAGTCAGATAATCCTTATTACTGGCGGGTACGAGCAGCAGACAGGGCAGATAATATAGGCCAGTGGTCAAGTCCGGCGTCTTTTTACACGGAGGACTCGACATCACCGGAAACACCCGTCTTGCTGAGACCGCAATACGGGTCCAGTGTAAGTGGCGAAACGTACTTCGATTGGACGGATGTTACCGACCCCAGCGGCGTAACATATCAGCTCCAGGTGGCTGTTGATGTCGATTTTACAAACCTGGTAATAGTGAAGCAGGGTATCACTCTATCGGAATATACAGTTACGAAGGCAGAAAAGTTACAAAACACCTCCGAAGCTTCCCCCTACTACTGGCGAGTCAGGGCTGTAGATGGAGCAGGGAATGCCGGTAACTGGACGAGTCCGGGCGCATTCCATGTTGGATTGATAAGAGGCTGGCTGCTCTACGTCATCCTGGGTATCTCTGGGCTGGTAATATTGCTCATCGGGATTTTCATTGGAGCACGTGTAGTGGCTAGGAAGTCAACAAGCACAGAAGATTAAGCGGTAAGTGCATTTTTATAAACGAAGTAGTATGGAAAGAGAAATTAATTTTCCTTCAAAAGGATTTCAGATTGCAGGGACTTTTTCGTTACCTGATTCCGGGAGTAACTTACCAGCCGTTCTACTAATACCTGGTTCCGGGCAAATAGACCGTAATGAGAACCATAAAAAACTTAGATTGAACCTTTTTAACGAACTGTCGGACTATCTTACCGGTAAAGGATTTGCTGTATTAAGATACGATAAACGCGGTATTGGTTCAAGTAGCGGTGATTACTGGGAAACAGGCTTTTATGATAATATTTCTGACGCATTGAGTGCGCTGGATTTCCTCAGAAATCAAAATGAAATAGATGCAAACCGTATCTTTCTCCTCGGGCACAGTGAAGGCGCTTTCATATCAACTAACATTGCGGGACAAGGGGCTGATATCTCCGGCATTATGCTGCTGGCTGGAGGAGCTCATTCCGGCGAGGAAACACTGAAATGGCAGGCATTAAAGGTCGTGGAAGGAATGAAAGGCCTTAATAAGTGGCTGATAAACATCTTTCATTTGGATGTAGCGAAGTCACAACAGAAACAACTCGATAAGATTAAGAACTCAACGAAGGATTATTACCGGATTCAAATGATTTCAAAATTAAACGCAAAATGGATGCGCGAGTTCCTTATGTATGATCCATCTGAAGACTTCTCTCGAATAAACGTTCCGGTCCTGGCAATTACAGGAGAGAAAGATATCCAGGTAAATCCTCAAGACCTTGTATTGTTGAAAGAAATAGTTAAATCGGACTATGAATATCATATTTTATCCGACGTTTCGCATCTCCTCCGTCCTGAACAAGGCGAACCATCTCTTTCGCATTATAAGAAGATGGTTCAACAACCTATCGATGAACGTATCCCGGAAATAATCGTGAACTGGTTGAAAAAGCAGATGAATTCAAAATGAACGTGAATACCCTGGTATCTATCTCTGGAGTTTGGCACGGAAACCAACAAAGGCGCCTGTGCTATGCTTTTGGTTGGTAGACTTCAAACAACTTTAGAGAGGGTGGGTTCTTAGCGACTCCGGTCAACTTACTTTGAAGTATTGGTAATAAAGCTTCTTTGGCATCCTCTGCATCTTGTTTCGTATCCCACAGAATGAAGACACCATATTCACCATCCGCTTCGTTACTGATGAAGTTTGCACTTTTGAATCCTTTTCGAGCCTTGGCCCTGGGACTCATTTCCTCCATTATCTCTTCCGCTTTCGAGCGCATTCCCGAACCCAACGAGAATAATACTAATCGTGCGTACATAATTCCTACCCATCCTTGTAATCTGGTAATTCGGTTTCTCTTCATTATAATCTGCAAGGACTTAAATAATCATAAAACTCGGTTTCCAAAAGTTACAAAATCATGACATTTTTTAATGGCTAAGTATAATCTACACACAGCAACCGCCAGGTGTGGATCAACCTTTTAATTGCTTAATCCCGGTAGTAAAATCGTCAGGAATGTGAAAAATGAGCTGGTTCTGCAAATATTCTATTTTTAATTATTGTAGAATTAAGTCTGTTTGACTTTTATTCAGCCAGTTTTCCTATCAACTGTTCAAGAGTCCTGTTTCTATCGATTGTTTCGGGCGTTTCGTCAGATACGGGGTTACTCTTTATGAAACGGTACATATCGGCAGCTCCTTCGAGAATCTTCGGCGTAAGTCCCACGTCTCCGAACGTTTTCGCTATTTCCTCCATTTCACCTATCCATCGGTGGGCTTTACTCGGTACACTTTGAAGTCCCCTTTTAAAAGACTCGTACCTGTCCGCCTGGCTCATTTCCCATTCGGCAATGAGAGCATCATAGAGGCCCAATTTTTTAGCCGCAACCAGTAATTCCAGGGCAAGTGCGGATGTACCTTTTGTAAGAGCGGCATATACCATTTTTAGACCTGATGCTTGCCCGATTTCTAAACCGATGGCTCTAACATCCAGTCCATATTTATTCAGTTGTTCGACCGCTTCAGTATCCGGTCCGGAGAGGTATATCCGGTTCATAACGCCAGGTCCGGGTGGTCCACCGATAATGCCGGCATCTACAAAGTTACTGCCGGCTGCCGTTATTATCTTACCGATTTCCTGTACCGTTTGCGGAGCTATCGCGTTACAGTCTGCATAGGTTATTTTCTCCCCGGTCTCTCCAAGTGCCTGTGATACAAGCGCAGCTGCATTTTTCGCTTCGGCAGGTACCAGAATAGACAGAATAATATCAGCATCAAGTACAAGGTCCTGGTAGGTCGGTACATCCTGTATTCCGGCTTTTTCAGCCAGTCTACGTGTACGATTGCTGCGCCCTTCCAGGCAGGTTATAACCCTGATTCCGTTTGTTACCAGGACAGCGCCGACCGCATGTCCCATATCTCCCGGACTGAGAAGTCCCACTTTACTAACCGCCATATTACGCACCTCCATTAGCCATCATTCTGATAGTTCCTTCAATTTCTCCATGATCCAGATCATCCCTTCCGTATCTCTCCCGCAGTATTCTTCGAGGTCCTTAAAAACACTGATTTTTACTTCTTCCGGGATATTACCGTAGTTAGCCGCCAGGTAACTCAAACTGGCTATCTGGCCATCGTTGATTTCCAGATCATCGTATCCCACACCAGTTATGGCCGGGAGGACTTTTTTCAAGGAAGCACTACCTTTCTGCGAGGGGTGATAGTAGTGAAAACTACCGAAAGGAGTTAAAAGATCGATCATCCTGTTGTTTACATTTTCAACCAATTCAGCGTATTCCGGAAAGGCTTCCGCAGCATCTCGCAAACAACCCTCTTCAAATCCCTTGTTATAAGCAATAATATTCCCTTTAACGCCTATTAGCTTCATTAATTCGGCAAGTAGACCTGGCCTGGGATCTCCAGGCCCAGTGTGGAGATATGAATAGTGAACGGGTTCAAATCCCTCTTTTTGAACAACGTGTAAAGAATACTGGAAGGGAATGTTCTGGTAAGGGCGGGCTTTATCGAACAACGGTATAGCCGGACCAATCGTCTCGAAATCCAGGTAATACAAAGGATACCTAAGAGTTCTTAAGAATTCTCGGATAGATTCTTTTTCAATATGAGGTTGTCCATCGATAAGCGTAGCTTTCTGGATTAGCTGTTTATCATTGAGTTTGTATTCCATCGGGATGTCAATAATATCGATGATTCCGGCATTGTACATGTCGAAGGCTTTCTTACCATTCCGGTAAAGAGTAAAGACGCTGTCTTCAGGTATGTGTTCCCAGCAGTCAGTCATCGGGCACTCATAAGGGTCCCGGCAGTTCGGACCTATTATCATCTCAGGACTCTTATCATGATTAATAATGTCGATGATTCCCTGTATTTTGTCCTCAATATCGACGCTGGCTTCAGCCACCTTATCGGTAACATCATGAACGGTAAAGAGACCTTCAGGATCTATCTCCCCACTCCGGACATACCGGTTATTGATCAAGACCAGATAGCAGTTACGGATTTCCAAGCCGGCTTTTATACAACAGTGACGCTGGAATGCGATATCTTCGATATGTACATCCTGCGTGTTGGTTGAACTCTTAACCTCGAAAATATCCCATTGATCGTCATCGGCAGGGGCAAGTACGTCAACTCTTGAGTAAAGTTTACCTGCCATGATACCGGCTTCGAATAAAGGTTTTCTTTCCTTCAATAGCTTCTGCGTCTGTTGTATATTCCCCATGAAAGTATCCTGGGGGACATCGACACCTCCTGTGAAAAGTTTCCTGGCAAGGTAACCTACTTCACGTCCCTGGTCGAAGATGTACCGGGTTACTTCATCTGTTTCAGGGATACTTGTGGGTTCATGGAACTGCATCCATATGTACCTCGGACATTGAAGTCCGGTCAGGTACCGGGATTTCGATAATAATCTAAAAGCCATTCTTTCATCTCAACTTGAGATTGCTTCGATTATAAGTAAACGAGTTAAGAAACACAATTTTTCTATTGTTTATATTGAAGCGAGTCAGACTCAAGGACCAATCAGTATTAACAAGAACGCATGTTCTATTATAGCATCTCTCTGTTGATAAAGATACTCATGGTTGTTGGATGTATCAGGTTTTTTTATTTTCCTTATCTTTGATTGATGGCATATAATCATTTACTAATAACGAAGAAGGGAGGTCGCATTAAGTGCAATCAGATATTTTTTCGCTCGAGAATAAAATTGCTCTTATTACGGGCAGTGGCAGAGATATTGGCAGAGGCATAGCACTCTGCATGGCCGAGGCTGGTGCTGATATTGTAGTTACCGCACGTACATTGGAACAGATAGAGCAGACAGCTTCTGAAATCCGGGCTTTAGGCAGGAAGGCAATAGCCATACAGTTCGATGCCAGGGAATCAGAGCAGGTGAATAGTATGGCGGAGAAAGCGCTTGTGGAATTCGGTAAGATAGACATATGGGTAAACAACGTCGGTACCCCAACTCATTGGGATAGTATTGATATAACAGAGAAGGGTTGGGACGCCATGTTCAGAGAGAACCTGAAGACTACCTTCCTGGGTACTCAAATGGCATCAAAGATAATGAGAGAAAAGAAGATAAAAGGCAGTATCATTAACATTTCCAGTGCCACAAAAGGTCCGGTTATAATGGCAGGAGCAGGAAGCCCAGCATACGGAGCAGCCAAGGCCGGTGTGAACAGCATAACAATGTCCTGGGCTGAAGCGTTAGCTCCTTATGGGATCCGTGTCAATTGTGTAATACCCGGGCAGATTTTACATCCTGTAAGTTTGGAATTTTCAAATTTCAAAGATCCCGAAACCAGGGCGGCGGTGGAGAAAGGGATACCTCTAGGCAGGTTGGGGACGCCTGAGGATATTGGCTGGGCATGTGTTTTCCTTGCTTCGGAGGCTGCATCCTACATCACCGGCGTTTGTCTTAACGTTGATGGTGGACGTTAACTTCTCTCTTATATGCGTTACTCTGAAAAGATTTTGTATAGAAGGTGTATAATAGTGATAAGCTCATTAAGTCGAGGAGGTGACGTAATATGGGAAAAAACGCCTTCTCCAATAAGACTAAGATTCTAACTGTTTGCATGATAGCATGGGCGATTGTTGGTGCGATTATTGTCGTCGCAGGAAATTGGTCAGTTTGGATTCTTGGTATTCCCTTAATTGTGCTATTCATTCCCACTCTTATCTTTGCTGTTTCTGATATATTTTATTAATGTGGTTTCCCTCTAATCACTCTTCCGGCACTTAGAATAGCAGTTCCAATAAAGATTATACGCAACACGGTCATGCCTGGTTTATTAACAAAAAGATAAAGACGTGTAGCTGTCTACCTGTAAAAAAGCTCGTCGGAACTCTTCGGAACGAACTGGGAGGCAACGGAAGTCGCTGAGAAGCATGGAAACGAGTGGTGGGCCATTCTGGGTTCGAACCAGAGACCTCAGTCTTATCAGGACTGCGCTCTAACCAGCTGAGCTAATGGCCCACAGGGTTAAATCGTATTGATTTTAACCCATTTTCTTAATAAAAAGCAAGATATGTGTCAATCCGCAACCCTATATTTTATAACTGCCGTATTCGCTGTGTTCCATTCCCCACATTTCAAAGGCTTTAATATAATGGTCCGGCTGGGGGAAGTCGTGGAGCATCAGCCTGCTCTCCAGCCCGAACCGTCCCATTCTTTCGCCCATTTCCTTAACTCTGCTCATCAAGGCATCCATCTTACCCGCCGGAATGGTAATCATCATCTCACCGTCGTCGGCTACAGCACGGGCAGTCTCTCCGGGATCAGGCAGAACGATCCAGTATTCGCCCGTCAGCATAGGGTTAACGATAGCATAGGTGCAAGACGGTGCGAAATAATGTGTATGAAGTGTTTCTACTTCCTCCCTGGGCACAGCCATCATCAGGCTTCTCAACTGGTTGGTCGTCGGATACATAAGTACCAGGTCGGGGATATATGTCGCAGAACTAAGCGGTGCTGTCAGGATCCCTATATATTTATACGGTTCGAGCGTATAATACCCCATCGCCTGTCCCGCGACCATGTCCGGTCTCTCGGGTCTGTCATCCAGGCCATAAGCAGTGATCGGCGCCGGACACCAGTTGTCCTCTTTAAGCATGGCTACGGTCTTTTTGTCACGACGTGACATGGCAAATGCCTGTCACTGGGAGTAGTGGA
>CAZBQL010000118.1:0-8873 GCA_964493985.1 uncultured Dehalococcoidales bacterium | reverse complement strand
GGGGAATCGTAAGCTACCCCCTCGAGCAATTGCACGAGGAGGTAGCTTACATCGCTTATTACCTGCACTGGCCACTAAAGGATATCCTGGAAATGGAGCACCATGACCGTCGCCAGTGGGCGGAAAGGGTTGCCGGTATAAATCGTAAGCTGGCTGAGGCGTAAATAGGCTGACAGAGAGATTAAAGTTTCTGGTCAGATTGATGAATATTATTTTAATAACTATAAACAGGAAACTCTGATTGTGAGTAGATGAATTATGGCAAATCCAATACAGAGCTCAGGCTCCACCAGGACAGCTCAAAGAATAGACCCTTTTCCAACCTTTAAATTTCACGTTGAAGTCGGGGATATTACCGAAGCAGCCTTTACCGAGTGCTCCGGCCTCGAGATGTCTACTGATGTCTTCGAGTATATTGAGGGAGGACTTAATGAATACGTCCATAAGTTACCCGTACGAACAAAGGTGTCTAACGTAACCTTGAAGCGGGGACTAACTACATCCAATGAACTTTACGACTGGTACCGTGAGATGGAAAATGCCTTGAGACAGGGAAAAGCATTCAGTTTCCGTCAGGTTACTATTACCTTACGCACTACGGTAAATCAGGAAGAAGTAATGCGGTGGACGCTGGATAAGGCATTTCCGGTCAAGTGGGTAGGTCCGGCTTTTAAGGCGGATGAAACGGCAGTTGCCATCGAGACCCTGGAATTTGCCCATCACGGTATAAATGTCCAGTAAGGATAAAAACATAGTGGATAATGAAGGCTTATCAAACGAGTGGCAGGAAAATACACCGGTGAAACGGGAGCTTGACCCATGGTTGCAGAGGCGCCTGGAAGAAAGGGCACGCCCGCTTAACTCCCGGATACAGGCAATTGAAAAGCCTGCCTTGATTTCGACAGCCTATCAAAAACTACTACGTTCGACGGGAAAAAGTAACCGTATAGTAGACTCGATACTGGGACGCGTTGGACTGACATCAGGAAAATTACAGTCTGATAAACTACCATTATTCTCGAAGTCCTTCCCCGGTAGTATCGGCCGGACCGTTATTAGCGGGGCATCCGGTCTGTACAGGATGCTGAATCTACCCTGGTTCAGACCAAAAAGAGGTTACAAATCAGGACCTGTTGACGATTCTGGTCGGGAAGTTCGTCAGGAAATGCCCGGAGATAGTGATGATGGTCTCAACGATACTGTAGTATTGCCGGAAATCGAATCGGTCGAAGATGACCGACTTGAAAGGCCTGGAAAGACACCCGAAACATATATCAACTATATGATATCATCGCCAATTACCAGGAAAACCATAATGAATATCGATAAGCAGGATCGGGATTCGGTGAATAGAAACAGACCATCCTTGATGACCGGTAGAATTGCAGAAACACGTAATCTTACAGGTGCAGAGAAAAATAATCGTGGTTTATCCGGGATTTCTCGGAGTCTCGATCGGTCTGCGATTAGCAAAGAGGTAATACCGGGTAGATCTGGTATCCAGCAGGATGACAGGACTACTAAAATAACCGGTTATCCCTCGCCCCGCAGTGAGGAAAAAGACACAGGACGGGTAGCAGCAACCGGTGAAGGTACTAAAAGAGTTGAAACAATCGATTATCCCTCACCCCGCAGTGAGGAAAAGAACACAGGACAAGTAACTACAACCGGTGAAGGTATGAAAAGAGTTGAAACAATCGACTATCCCTCCCCCCGCAGTGAGGAAAGAGACACAGGACGGGTAGCCGCAACCGGTGAAGGTACGAAAAGAGTTGAAACAATCGACTATCCCTCCCCCCGCAGTGAGGAAAAGAACACAGGACAGGTAGCCGCAACCGGTGAAGATACGGAAAGAGTTGAAACAATCGACTATCCATCGCCCCGTAGTGAGGAAAGAGGTAAGAGACAGAGACCGGCAACCGGAATCGAAGTAACGAAGCCGGATATTTCACCAACAAGCAAGGGCAATAAGGGAAATCACGTATACCCTGTTATGAATTTATTTTACGAAAAATCTCTGCCAATTGTTCGAAAAATTGTCCGGTCACTTCCGTTCTCCAGAAATATCCAGCGTAGAGAGGTATCACCTGGTGAGTCTGTAAATCAGCCTGCTGACCAGAGACCAGCCGAACAGAACGATAATTACCGGCACCTGGATAGTCTTGAAATTGTGTCTGACCATAATGAAAGCCCAAGTGAAACGCCGGTCAGTGCCGGCCTTCCCGAGTTGCCATATATAGCCGGAGTTGAGACAAAGGATTATACCGTTGGTCAGGAATTTCAGGATTCAGGAAACGAGAGTAAGGCTTTCGAATCGCAAAAAATGAATAAATCGGCTATCTCCCGGGAAAAAGGCATTAAAGTAGATACCAGACTTGCATATACTGCTAAGGATTTGTTTTACAGGAAGCCCCTTCCTCTTACCAGAAGGTTAATACAGTCACTGCCAATTATTAATAAAATACAGCGCAGTGCTATGTTGTCAAGTGTGCCTGTAAAACAGTCTACCAACCGGAGCCAAACTGACCGGAGTGACAAATTCAGGTCTCCGGAAAATCTTGAAACTGCAGATTTACACGAGGTTTATGCCAGGGCCTATGAACCGGCACAGGAATTACCTTTGATCTCACGCGCAATCACCTCGAAAAAATCTGAGACTCACCGGAATGATAGTTTATCAGGCGACAGTTCCATAGCCGGGCCTGATTTTATAATACCTGTTAATAATTCACTCGATTTGACTCTGGCGCCAGTCAACCGGATGCCGGCTGTACAACGCCAGGAAGAATACCCGCGAATCGAGCGGCCACCTGTAGAGCCAGTGATTGCCCGATCGACGCAACAGATTCAGCGTGCCGAAACACAGCAGTCTGAAACTACCGGAGAAGCTGCAACGGAATCACATGAAAATAGTACCGGCGTTAACGAAAGTATGCTGGATTATAGAACTATCGCTCGTGAAACATATCCTTTCATAAGACGCATGATTATGGTTGAGAGAGAGCGTCGGCCATCCCGATAAAGAAAGAGACAAGGAACAGGAAGTGGAAAAAGCAAAGCTAGTGAATCTGGATACTAATGAAGAGATACAGTGTCTCTTCAATCCGAATGAATATACGTTCAGCAAGAGAAACACCTGGGCCAGCAAGAAAGTGAAAGGGCAAAATGTACCGATGCTGGAATTCGGCGGTGGTGATTCTATTCAACTAAAGATGCAACTCTTCTTCGATACCTATGCCACCGGAGGAGACGTGCGTACTACTACCAATAAAATATGGAAGTTGATGAACATAAACAGTAATCTGACGGATATGACCAGTACCAAAGGACGACCTCCTATGGTTGAATTCCACTGGGGAGCTACCTGGTCATTTAAAGCTGTCATTACCAGCATATCACAGAAGTTTACGCTCTTCCGTGATAATGGTATACCGGTCAGGGCTACTCTTGATGTAAATTTTCTGCAAGCTAAAGAGGAGGGTCGTTACCCTGGACAGAATCCTACTACCAGAGGCAATCCTGGTTACAAGCGCAGGGTTGTCCGAGAAGGGGATACCATAGACTGGATCGCGTTTGATGAATACGGTGATAGCGCGATGTGGCGCTATATTGCTGAAAACAATAATCTTGAGGACCCTATGAAACTTAAAACGGGGCAGATTTTAGCTATTACGCCATTACCTTAAAGGAGTGACCTATGCCAGCAGATGAATTGCTGTCGCAAATGTATCTGAAGATCAATGGTACGGCGGCCTCGTCGGAAATAATGCGTGACCTCAGGGAACTGGTTGTCGATACCAGCCTGCATTTACCTGATATGTTCACCATTCATCTTGATGATCCCAACCTGACCTGGATGGATTCTTCTGATTTTGACATTGGAAAAGAAGTCGAGATATCCGGAAAGGAAGAAGGAGCATCTTCTTCCACCAATCTTATTACTAAGGGAGAAATCACGGCTATCGAGCCGGAGATGACGGAGGAAGGTGCCACTACATTAATAATCCGTGGCTATGACAAGACACACCGCCTGCACAGAGGTAAAAAGACCAGGACTTTTCTGCAGGCCACCGATAGCGATATTGTTAAAAAAGTAGTCTCGGAGGCTGGCCTTACCGCTCAAACCGACAGCACCGGTGAAGTCCATGAACATGTTTTTCAAGACTCTCAAAGCGATATAGATTTTCTGCGTGATAGAGCTAAACGCGTAGGATTTTATTTATATTTCCAGGACGGTAAGCTTCAATTTCGTCAGCAACCCAGTGCGGGAAACTCAACAGCGACCCTTGAATGGGGTGTCAATCTTATGAATTTTCAGGCGAGATTAACCACCGCTGAGCAAGTTGAAGACGTAGAAGTCTATGGCTGGGATGTAAAGAACAAACAGGCTATCATCGGAAAATCAAGCACTCCTCAGGGTACTCCTACAGTTGACAGGGTTAACCACGGCGGAAATGCTGCGAAAAATGCCTTCGGAGGGACTAGTAAAGAGGTTGTGAATTATCACCCGGTATGGACACAAGGCGAGGCGGATAAATTCGCCCAGTCGATACTCAATGATCACTGCCACGCATTTTTTGAAGCCGAAGGTTCCTGTCTGGGTAATCCTGCCGTGCGCGCCGGTGCTGAAGTGGAAATAAAAAAAGTTGGCAACAGGTTTTCCGGTCGTTACAGAATTACACGCGCTATTCATCGTTATGACCTGTCAGGTTATTCTACGGAGTTTGAAATCAGCGGTCAGCGCGCCAACACGCTGAACCAGTTGTTGGATAATCCGGTTAAAAATCCGTATGGTGTAGTGGTTGGTATCGTAACCAATAACAACGATCCTGATGATATCGGCCGTGTCAAGGTAAAATACCCGACGATATCAGACCAGTTGGAGAGTAACTGGGCGAGACTGGCCGTGCCGATGGCCGGTGCAGGTCGGGGCTTCGAGTTCATTCCTGAGGTTAACGACGAGGTCCTGGTAGCATTTGAATACGACGATATAAATAAACCTTACATCCTGGGGTCACTCTGGAATGGCAAGGATAAGCCGCCGGAAGCTAATAGCAGTATTGTTCAAAGCGGTAAGGTACAAAAGCGGATTATTCATTCCCGCTCAGGGCATGTTATCACCCTGGACGATAGCGAGGGCAGTGAGAAAATAATGATCGTTGATAAAACAGGGAACAACTCTATCGAAATTGATTCATCAAGTAATGCCCTGACCATTAAGACCAGCGGGCCGATAAAAATGGAAACCAGTGATGACGTAACGATAAAGGGTAATAATATCAATCTGGAAGCGACTTCTAACGCTGTAATGAAAGCCAATAGTAATGTTAATCTGGAGGCAAGCGCCAAAGCTACCCTAAAAGGTAGCGCGGGTGTAGACGTTGACGCCTCCGGTCCTACCAATATTAAAGGATCTGTAATTAATCTTAACTGACGAGGAATTGACATGGGACAACCGGCAGCAAAACAGGGTGATCGGGTGACAGGTATCGATACACATATAATTATGATACCGGCACCTCCAGGCCCGCCTGTACCGACACCCTTGCCTCATCCGTTTGCAGGGATTCTACAAGATGGGTTGAGTGCTGATGTCAAGATCCAGGGCATGCCTGCCGCGACCGTAAATAGTATTGCTAAGAATCTCCCACCTCATGTTCCTCAAGGGGGACCGTTCCAGAAACCACCAATGAACCAGGGTAAAATAATCATGGGCAGCACGACAGTGTTCATCAATGGTAAACCGGCCGCCCGTGCCGGAGATACCGCAATGACATGCAATGATCCTGTTGATGCACCGGTTGGTACAGTAATAGCCGTGAGTACAGTCTTAATAGGCTAAACGAACAGGAGAAATGATAGCTTATGGATATGGATATTAACAAAGATAATCTTGGCAATGGCTGGAAATATCCCCTGCAGATAGATGGTCGTGGAGGAATTGCTTTATCCCGGCATGAAGATGACATTAAAGAGTCCATCCGTATTATTCTCAGCACGGCAAAAGGTGAAAGGCATATGCGGCCTGATTTCGGTTGTGATATTCATAAAATTGTCTTTGCACCCAATAATGCTACTTCCTGGGGACTGGCTTCTCATTACGTAGAGGAAGCGCTGGGATGGTGGGAACCACGCATCGAAGTGATGGAGATTGACCCTCAGCCTGATCCAATGGATATCAGCCGGCTGCTGATTAACATTAAATACCGGATTAAAGCTACAAACGACGAGAGAAACCTTGTGTATCCATTTTATATTATTCCAGGGAGGTCATGATGTCATTACAAACGCCTAATTTAGATGACCGTAAATTTCAGGATATTGTCAGCGAGGCAAGAAGTAAAATCCCTCTCTATTGCCCGAATTGGACGGATTATAATCTTAGTGATCCGGGTATTACCATAATTGAATTGTTCGCCTGGATGGTCGATATGCTCCTTTATCGATTGAACCGCGTTCCGGAGAAAAACTATATCAAGTTCATGGACATGATTGGCATTCGTCTTGAACCGCCGAATCCAGCCAAGGTCAATGTGACTTTCCGTCTTTCTACGCCGCAACCCGAGCAGGTTACCATTCCACAGGGAACCGAAATAGCCACCGTGAGAACGGAAACTCAGGATGCTATATCCTTTACGACCGACTATGATTTTAGTATTGTTTTACCAGGCCTGTCTTATGCTCTCACCGCAGTGGATGACAAGTATACCGATATTCTTTCCCCACTTAATAATCCTGACAGGACGGTATCGGTATTTCAGGAAGTGCCGCAAGAAAACGATGCACTCTATCTTGGTTATGCTGAAGACCTTGCTTCACATACTCTGCTGCTCAGTGTTCAAAGTACTTTAGAAGGTATCGGAGTCAATCCACAGGACCCGCCCTGGTCCTGGGAATACTGGGACGGCGACTACGAAAAATGGTCGCCAATGTTACTGGAAGAAGATACCACAGGAGGTCTAAATGCTAACGGGCAGATTATAGTTCACATACCCGGCAGCAGCGCTATGCGGGATGTGAACGGAATGTTTGCCTGCTGGATACGATGTCGGGCTATTCAACCCAGGTCCGGCCAGAGCGGATACAGCAGCTCGCCTAAAGTAAGAAGTATTGTCTCTGAAAGCATTGGATGTACCGTGCCTGCCAGTCAGTCTTTCAAAACAACCAACGAATTGCTGGGACGCAGTACGGGAAAACCCGGACAGGAATTCCAGCTTCATAATGTGCCGGTGTTGACACTGGAGCATGGAGAGACTATCGAGGTAGAAACGGAAAATGAGGGAGAGTTCGAGACTTGGCAGCTAGTAACTGATTTCGCTGATTCCGGCCCTGATGACAGACACTTCTCCATTGATAATATTACCGGAGAAATTAATTTTGGACCTTCTATGAAACAACCTGCGGGAGAAGAACGCCAGTATGGGAAGATACCACCTGTCGACCGGCTTATTCGATTTTCCTCGTACCGTTCCGGTGGTGGTATCATTGGAAATGTCGGTGAAGGTACGATCAAGGTATTAAAATCGTCTATTCCATATATCGACTCAGTAAGGAATTTCGACAGGGCCAGAGACGGTACTGATGCAGAAACCCTGGAAATGGCAAAATTAAAAGTGCCCCATGTATTAAAAGCCAATACAAGAGCAGTCACCCGGGAAGACTTCGAATATCTGGCACTCCAGGCATCGCCGAAGGTTGCCCGGGCTAAAGGTATCTCTCCTGGCGACAGTACCGATAATAATCTGTCGCCCGGGACCATGCGGGTATTGCTCGTACCGACCGTAGCGGAATGCGAGAGATATATACCCGTTGAACAACTGGAGATGCCGAGAAAGGTAATTGAAGAAGTACGAGATTACCTGGATGAACGCCGTTTACTTGGTACGCGTCTCGAACTCGGAGAACCTGAATATTTATATGTATCGGTAGAGGCTCACGTCAGAATAAGAAGAGGTTATCAAAAACAGGCAGCGGAGGATATTGAAAAGAAACTTTACCAGTATATTAATCCGATATGCGGTGGGGCTAATGGTACCGGTTGGCCATTCGGTCGCGGTCTTATCCCGTCAGAGATCCATGCTTGTCTTCAGAATATACAAAATGTCGACTATATCGAGGAGGTAAAAATCTATCCGGTTGATCCCAGTACCGGAGAGAAACAGGATGCTGTCAACAGAATTAACGTACCTTATAACGGTCTGCTTTGCTCATATAGCCATGAAGTTATTCTGGTTGAATAGGCTGTAAAAACAGACTCAATATTCTTGATAAATATATCGATTGAATGAATATAAGGAATTAGTTATGCCGGCTACAAATAATAACAACGGGAAAAAACAGGAGAGTCTCTATCTCGATTATCTTCCAGGATTCTACCGGGACGATGAATTCATGGGGCAATACTTGAATATTTTCGAGGATGTCCTGGGACCTCTTGAACGTACTGTCGATAACCTGGAGTTATACTTCGATCCATTGATAACTCCGGAATCCCTGGTCCCGTGGCTGGCAAGTTGGTTTAGCTTGACTCTAGATCCTGGCTGGACAATGAAAAAGTGTCGTGAACTGGTGAAATCTGCCGCTATACTTCATCGCCTCCGGGGGACGAAGCGAGGGCTTTCCGAATATTTGAGGATATATACGGGCAGTGTCCCTGAAATATCCGAGTATATACAGGGTATGAGCCTCGATAGTGATACTAAACTTGGAATTGGCACCAGACTCGGCAGCGCCGGCACGGGAAACCATTTTACCGTCACACTGGAACTTAATGAAAATGATGAAATTGATATCGATACGGTGAGAGCAATTATCGAATCACAAAAACCGGCTCATACCGTTTATACATTGCAGGTAATAACACACTAGAAAGA
>CAZBQL010000117.1:0-8887 GCA_964493985.1 uncultured Dehalococcoidales bacterium | reverse complement strand
ATCAAAAAAACGACTCGAGCGTACTTTTACAATTGAATTTCGGTATAAGTAAAGCAGTCAGGCTCAAAACAGGGCAGAATAGATACTTTAAAATCCTGTAGTTAAAACGACTCGACTCAGCTTCAAATAGTAGAAAAAGGCTGATCGGGTTTGTGCCTGACGATGATGGACCTCCACGCCTAAAATCGCCCTTTTACGAAACGACTCCTCAGTTCGCCCGTCGTGCGTAGGAAGAATGTGAAAGAGACTATGGCTTGCCCCTGTTTACCAGGCTGGATTATAATCTAGTAGGGAGATTTACGGAATGGCGAATGTTCCCGAGGCCGGGAATGAGATAGATTTCTCGAAACTGAAATCATATTCATATGAAATAGGTCCTATCCGCCCGCCCAGTGAAGGCGGCAGTTTTTCGTTATTGCTGCGCGTCACAGGTAACTGCCCCTGGAGTAGATGCACTTTCTGCTATGGCAGGTTCTATAACCGTGAGAAATTCAGGCTGAGATCCGTCGAGGAAGTCAAGGCTGACATCGATGCTGTAAAAGGAATTGCCGATGAACTTACGGCGATATCATGGAAACTGGGACACGCGGGAAACCTCCAGCCGATCGGGGCAATCATTCAGAGCAGTCTCATCGAGGGCAGGGACAGATATGCCCTGACGGAACACGATTACTACAATATCCAGAGCGTGGTCAATACTTACAACTGGCTTGTTGCCGGGGGGAGGACGGTTTTTCTCCAGGATGCCGATACTATTATCATCAAGGCTTCACAGCTTATTGAGATCCTGAGATATCTGAAAGAACTATTTCCGAGTATTACCCGGATTACCAGCTATGCCCGATCGAAGTCAATCTCTCATAAGACGCCGGAAGAACTGAAGGCATTGAATGAAGCCGGACTGACAAGGCTGCATGTCGGACTTGAGACCGGCGATGATGAACTCCTGAAATTGATCGATAAAGGTGTTACCGCCGAAGAGCATATTTCCGCCGGGAAAAAGGCCCTCGTAGCCGGATTCGAGTTATCGGAATACGTAATGCCGGGACTTGGCGGGAAGAAATTATGGAAACAGCATGCTGTAAATACCGCGCGGGTACTAAATGAGATAAACCCGAGTTTTATCAGGTTAAGGCCATTCGTGCCCAGTGCTGATACACCGATGCTTGAATCGTATCGAAATGGCGAGTTCGAGATGCTTTCACCGCATGAGTTACTGAGAGAAGTAAGATTGATGATAGAGGACCTGGAGGTTGATTCAGGGGTGTGCTTCGACCATAATCTTAATACTTCATACCGGTCCGGAAACGTAGTCGTACCGCTGATGAAACAGGACTATAACGGCTATAAATTTCCGGAAGAGAAGGAAACAGTACTGGCATTGATAGATAAAGCGCTTGGTCTCGATGAGAAGTTATTCGTAGATTTGAGGAACAGCGTCGGTGCGACAAGCATGTAGCGAGGATGTATATTGACCACTGAAGAAGCCGAAAACAGGCAGGAAACAAAAAAGGTACTTAAAGGGTTCGGGAAGAAAAGAGGTAACCTTATCCCGATCCTGCAGAAAGTCCAGGGCAGACTCGGTTATCTTCCTACTGAGGCGATGGAGGAGGTTGCCGGTTTCCTTGGTATTTCGGAAGTAGACGTATATGAAGTTGTGACCTTTTATAACCAGTTCCGCCTGAATCCTCCGGGAAAACACTCGATAAGGGTGTGTCTTGGAACTGCCTGCCATATGAAAGGCGGCTATATCACCATGGATGCCTGGAAAAGACGTCTTGGTATCGATGTCCGGCAGACAACACCTGACAGGGAATTCGACCTTGACAGTGTTGCCTGCGTGGGCTGCTGCGTAATGGCTCCGGTTACGGTGGTCGATGACAAACCTGAGGGTAACGTTGAACCCACCAAGGTTGACGGTATACTCCTATCCTTCGAGCTGATAAGAGAAAAAGAGGCTAAAAAGGACAAATGAGCACAGCCGATACAGAGGCTATCAACTCCGCTTTCGGTGGACTACGGGACAATGCTTTAAAACGCTGGAATGAATTGTGGAACGGCGGCAGTCCTGTAATACTTGTCGGCGCGGCTACCTGCGGAAGAGCAGCCGGCGCGCTGGAAGTCCAGGATACCCTGAGGGAAGAGATCAGGAAACGCGGACTTGAATGCCCGGTAATAGAAGTCGGTTGTATGGGGCACTGCTACGCCGAGCCCCTGGTAGTTATAAGCAAACCGGGTAATCCGTCGGTATGTTTCGGACAGGTCAACCCGGTAGTAGCTGAAAAACTGGTCAGGGACTATCTGCTTGGAAACGATCCTTGCCTGGAATTCGTCCTCGGCGCGATGGAGCCGAACGACATGATTCCAAGCTTCGATGATTTTCCGAGGGCGGCATACGAACAAAAGATTCTTCTCGAGAACTGCGGCAGGATAGACCCGGAAGATATAGACCATTACATAGCAGTCGGTGGTTATTCCTCTCTTGCTGAGGTATTACAGGATAATCCTGAGAATGTAATTAACGAAGTAAAGAAATCCGGTCTGAGAGGCAGGGGAGGGGCTGGTTTTTCCACCGGACAGAAATGGGAGACCTGCCACAAAGCAAAAGGTAGAGTTAAATATATTATCTGTAACGCAGACGAGGGCGATCCGGGTGCTTTCATGGACCGGGATATCCTGGAGAGCGATGCTCATTCGGTAATAGAGGGAATGATGATTGCCGGTTATGCGGTTGGAGCCAGAAACGGATATATTTATGTGAGAGCTGAATACCCTCTTGCCGTTCACCGTGTCGAAACCGCTATCAAACAAGCCAGGTCAAAGGGATTGCTGGGCAGAAATATTCTGCAAAGTGGATTTAGTTTTAATATAAAGGTATTCCAGGGATCCGGGGCTTTTGTCTGCGGTGAAGAATCGGCCTTGATAACTTCCATGGAAGGCCGTGCAGGAATGCCACGGCACAGGCCGCCGTATCCGGCTACGAACGGTCTGAACGGTAAACCTACCGTTATCAATAACGTGAAAACGCTTGCCTTTGTACGACACATTATGAGCAAAGGAGCGGAGTGGTTCAGGGGTATCGGTACAGAGGAAAGTAAAGGAACGGCCGTATTTGCCCTGGCCGGCGACATCGTCAACACCGGACTGGTGGAAGTGCCGATGGGCACGCCCTTGAGAAATGTTATCTATGATGTTGGAAGCGGTGTGCCGGGCGGCAAAAAATTCAAGGCGGTCCAGATAGGAGGTCCTTCCGGAGGCTGTTTGCCGGAGTCTGTCCTCGATCTGCCGGTTGATTTCGATTCTTTACGTGAAGCCGGAGCGATGATGGGTTCGGGTGGAATGGTCGTTCTCAACGAAGATAAATGTATGGTAGAAATCGCCAGATACCTCCTGGAATTTACACAAAGAGAGTCCTGCGGGAAATGTACGTTCTGTCGACTGGGAACGAAGCAGATGCTGGAAATCCTGGACAGGATAACGAAAGGGCAGGGAGAACCGGAAGATATCGATGTTCTTGCTGACCTGGCGCGGGATATAAAAGCCGGATCATTATGCAACCTGGGCAAGACGGCCCCGAACCCGGTACTGACGACACTCCGGTATTTCCTGGACGAATATGAGGCCCATATATATGAAAAACGCTGCCCGTCACTCATGTGTATGGACCTGATAGCTTTTTATATACTTCGCGATAAATGCGAACGTTCCTGCGATGCCTGCATCGGTACCTGCACCGTGGAGGCAATTTCTCCGGATAAATCCAGGATAAAAGTGATAGACCAGGAAAAGTGCGTGAAATGCGGTACCTGCCTGACAAGCTGCCCCCCGCAGTACAACGCCATTATCAAGGTTTCTCCACCGAGTGAGGTGGAGAAACTGGAACAAAAGCGATGAAAAAAATAACTCTGACAATAGACGGAAAAGAAATAACCGCTGAAGAAGGGGCGAACCTGTTATGGACAGCACTGGATAATGATATCTATATTCCGAACCTGTGCGCTATCCGCGAAAAAGAGGAGCCCTCGGCTTCCTGTCGTCTCTGCTTCGTCGAGATTGAAGGGTATCAAAGACCGGTCACAGCCTGTACCGAAAAAGTCAGGGAAGGAATGGTGGTCAATACCAGGGGAGAAGAATCTATGCGACTTGCATCGACCGGTTTCGAGTTGCTGATGGCTTCCCATACGGTCGACTGCGCACATTGCCTGGCGAACGGTAACTGCGAACTTCAGAAAATAGCTGCCCACCTGAAAATCAGGATCAATACGAAACGGTTTCCTAAAATACTACATGACTATCCAATCGATGATAGCCATCCAAAATATATTCACGATCCCAATAAATGCGTCCTCTGCGGCAGGTGTATCTGGATGTGCCGGAAAAAGGGTAGCGGGGCGTTTGGTTTTGCCCATCGCGGTTTCGACAGGGTGGTAGAGCCGTTCAGGAACATGCCTTTAGGCGAGATAGAATGTACGAACTGCGATGAATGCATCAGTATATGTCCTACTGCAGCGCTGGCGTTAAAAAACGCTGACGGAGGGCAATTCGGTTAAGCTACAGGTTTCTGCGCGGCTATTACCATCCACTGGGGCAGGGCTGCCCGGGGGTTAAAGTGCCAGTCCAGGAGATGTTCATCACCGCCTTTACCGTAATATCTCCCTTCCCAGTAAGCCGGTTCTTCGGCGGGAGCTTCAGAAATACGTCGTATTATTAATCCGCTGTCTGCCAGGGCATTTATAAAATCACTCATCATCCAGAAGAAGTTATATAAAGATGTAGTTCCTTCAGGATTTTCATCTGTGAATGGACCCGTTTGAAAATACGAATGGTCTATCTCGAATTCAGGTTGATCTTTCCATGGTCGTGTGAACGGGTGTATTTCGTGGAAAATGAAGTATCCACCCGGTTTTAGAATCCGATATACCTCCGAATAGACTTGTGCAAGGTCCGATATCCAGACATACGTTCCGGGTGTTGAAATCACCAGGTCGTATTCGGCATCGTGAACAGGATATAAATCCGATGAATCACACTGAAAAAAATCGATATCCAGACCGAGTTCTGTAGCACGTTCTCTGGCAATGTTAAGTCGTAATTCCGATATGTCAGTCGAAGTCACTTTCATACCCATCCCGGAAAGAGTAAAAGCGGCAAAATTGTCACCACTGGAGATGACGCAGGTTTTCTTATCTTCGGGACCTCCGATGAATTCGTCAACGATATCCTGCATTCTACTATCCAGGGTGAAAGAGGAATTCTCTTTACATGTTTTCCACGTATTCTCGTCCAATTTTTTCCAGTTGGGTGAAGAAGCATCCCACCATTTTCTGTTAGCTTCGTGAATGTCGTTAATGTTATCCATGTGAAATAGTGTAACATATTTTCTTTTATGAATATATATACCCAAAGTTTAAATAGTGTGAAAATTGTTCAGGGGTGTTTCTAATTTTCACAATTTATGATATACTATGGAATAAATATCTTTAAGGAGGGGGTCCTTTGATTAATGTTGAAATAGGTACTCCGGTTTTTGATGCATACCATCTTTTCATGCAGACAGCGGACGCGGTCCAGAAGTACGCTGATTCCACCTTTTACAGGAGATCAGGTCTTTCCGTAAGTAAGTTTGGCGTGCTGCAGATCCTGGCTATTAAAGAGGGTTCGATGACACCTTCCGAGATTGCGCGCTGGATACTGAGAGAAAGGCACAACGTAACGACCCTGGTCAGCAGAATGAAACGAGAAGGATTTGTCCGGGTGGAACCAAGCGCCACCGACAGGAGATCCATAAACATCATCCTTACAGAAAAAGGTTATGAAAAACTCGAACAGGCGTTACCCGTTGCCAGGGACATAGCGAACCAGGTTATGGCATCGATGAGTGAGCGCAGTCTTAACAGCATGACCAAGACATTGAATATGGTCAGGAAGAATGCACACGCCGGACTGGACGAGCTTTCGAATAAGAGCAAGAAGCGTAGAAAATCAGCCTAGCCGGAATAGTTTGCATCCATCCTGTCACAACATTAGATAAATAAGGGCTGCTTTCAGGTATCTTCCAACCTTTGGAAGTCTTGTGCCTATATTACATGTCGTAATTAAGCATGCAGATTTTGTGATAATATCGTGTCTGTGTTACAATGGCATGTCTCAAAATTATATGGAGTAATATACATCAATGGCTAAAAAAGAGCTTCCGGATATCCAGGAATTTATAGATAACGTAAATAAGAAAGACAAACTCAACGGAAAAAAAATCAAATTTGGTTTCGTTAAGAGAAAACGAAAGAGTTAGACCTTAGTTACAGTGATTGCTGTTATTATTACGTTCATCCTGAGCCCGTCGAAGGATGAACCTGTTAAATGGCGCCGTTGTGGTTCGACAGGCTCACCACGAACGGCTTGATTATCATATTTTTCCGTGCAATAAGGTACAAGGATAAACAGCTAGGACCAAAGAATCCTAGCTGTTAAATGGGCTATTCGTGTTTGAAAAATCCGGGAGGTAGTACTCTTTGGATTCCATTTCCTGTATCCAGCCGTTTTCAAGCCCCAGTTCATGTGCCAGGCTGACCACTTCCTGGTGTTCGTCCTTAGAGATCGATCTGCTGAGCTGCGGTATCTTACGGGTATTAACGGTAGGGTAGTATTGCGACATTATACTTACCGTGACTGATAGAGAAATCTTATTTGCCAGCCATCTTAGTGAATTAACACTACCTGCCAGCCGGTCAGGCAGAATAAGGTGACGCACTATCATCCCTTTTTCAACGATCCCGTTTTCATCCGTAATGATATCTCCCACCTGCCGGTACATTTCCTTGATCGCAGCCCGTGAATGCTTAACATAATCAGGTGCTATCGAGTATTTCTTGCTGTTATCATCCGATGCGTATTTCAGATCGGGAAGATAAATACTGATAATTCCATCGAGTGTTTTGATCGTTTCCAGAGAATCATAACTGCCGGTATTATAGACAAGCGGCAGGTGGAGACCCATTGGCACCGCTTCCAGCACTGCCCGGACTATCTGGGGAACATAGTGAGTAGGGGAGACGAGATTGATATTATGGCATTGCACTTCATCCTGGAGGTAGACCATTTTTTCAGCCAGGGAATGAATGTCTATTTCGTTGTTTTTCTGTGTTTCAGGGTCCTGGCTTATCTGATAATTCTGGCAGAAAACGCAACGCAGGTTACAGTTGCCGAAAAAAATAGTCCCGGAACCGCGGGTGCCGGAAAGTACCGGTTCCTCTCCATGATGGGCAATTGCAGAAGAAACAGCGGGAAAATACGCAGAATTACAGAACCCTCTTTCTCCTTTCAGGCGATTAACCCCACAATTCCGGGGACAGATATCGCAGGAAGACAGCCTGGATTCAAGCTTTTTCACCCGTTTTTTTAACTCACCGGAATAGAAGAGAGCCAGATAGTCCGGTCCGAATGTTTTGTCTTTATTCAAGGTAACCTCATTTACTTTTATTACTTGAGGCTAGTTGTTGCAACCTCTGCTTTTTCATTGATCTCCTGCATCGATAATGTGGATTCCCGCCTACGCGGGAATGACCGGGAGGCGTTGCGGGAATGACCGGGAGACGCGGGAATGACGAAGGTGGTGGCTAAGGTTTATCAGTATATATCTTTTGCATTAGCACAACATCGAGTAATCTGCCGAATTTGATACCGAATTCTTTCATGACACCGATATGTTCGAAACCGAATATTTCGTGAAGGTGGATACTTTCGTCGTTACCAGCGACGATCCTTGAAATAATCGTGTGAAGCCCTGCTTCTTCACCTGCCTGTACTATTCTTTCGATCAACTGCCTGCCGGCCCCCTGTCCCCGGTGTCCGTCTTTGACATATACGGAAATTTCCGCTGTGTCGGAATAGGCGCGCCTGTCAGACCATTTACTAAGTGATGCCCAGCCGATGACTTTGGTTTCATTTTCCGCAACGATAACCGGATTCCTGGAACCGTGGTTACCGAACCATTCCTTCTGACTCTCGATTGTCTTGATTTCAGTATCGAAAGTAGCATCCGTTGTAAGGATCGCTTCGTTGTATATGTCGGTGATAGCGGTAATGTCGTCCAGTTTTGCCGGTCTGATGATAAGCACCTTTCAATATCCTATTATGAAGATATTTCGAAGATCCATTCGCACCAGTATTCCGGTGAATCGGGATTCGGAGCGCAGGCATTGCAACTGGTGGTAATTCTGGGGTCTACCAGATGAGCGTAAGCCTGGAACAGCATGGTACATCCCGGAATTCCGTCGTAGACGCCTTTCCCGTCTCTAATTCTTGCGATTTGTATCGGGCACTCTAAGCAGCGGAATACGGCTTTTGAACCTGTAAGTTCGGTCACTTCGGGCTTGTGGACATAGATGAGAGGATCGGCGAACAGCATTTCGATGAGGACCTGAAGTGGAGGCTTACCTTTTGTGTCCAGGTTCTTCAGCAGTCTTTTACCGATGATAGGTCCGGCCTTCTCCCAGACCACCTGGTTCAGTTCGAAAGCCATGTCAAATCCGTATTTTTCTTCAACTGCCAGAAACCAGAGTCCATCAATCGTGTAATGGGTCCTGGCAGCTACTTCTCTCAGGTCGTCGCCGGAAATGGCGGAATGATCGAAATCAGGCATCGGGTGAACTCCTTCTAATTCTTGAGCTTTTTCAAGGCTTTTTCTATCCGTTCGAGACATACCTTTTTTCCAAGGACTTCCATGGTCTGGAATAACGGCGGTGACGCCGTACGTCCGGTGGTGGCTACTCTTAACGTCCCGAAAAGCTGTCCGGCCTTGAGTCCCAGTTCTTCTGCCAGCGGCCTGAGTAAGTTTTCCATCGACTCTGTATCGAATGGTTCCAATGCACTCAGTCGCTCCAGAGAT
>CAZBQL010000116.1:0-8904 GCA_964493985.1 uncultured Dehalococcoidales bacterium | reverse complement strand
GCGATGATGGAAGCTGTCAGGGAGTATGGAGTCTATTAAATTAAATTGTTTATTGACATAAAATATTCTGGGAAAATTAAAACTTTCTTATAATAGCATGATTACTAAGGAGAAAAGATGTCGCTCGAAGAAAATAAAGAGTTAGTAGCTGATTTTTTTAATGCTATGAAAATAGCGGACCTGGAGACGCTTGATAAAATAACGACCGATGATTTTGCTTTCAAGCCCATGATAGGAGAAGGCGGACTTGAAAAACAAGCTATGTTGAAAATGATTGGCGGTGTTCTGGATGCCTTTTCAGACCATACGAACCGTATCGATGATATCGTGGCAGAAGGCGATAAGGTTTCGGTCCGAATGACCGTTACCGGTGTACATACCGGCCAATGGGGGAAATTCCCTCCAACGGGAAAATCATTCAAGATAGCGGAATGTTTTTTCCTGCGCATCGAAAACGGCAAGATTGCCGAGTATATGGGAATAAAGGACGCCCTGGGACAGTATCAACAGCTTGGAATCCTCCCGTCGAATGATGAGATCGGGTAAGAAATAAAAGAAAAAAATACTATACACTAGAACCGCCATACTCCCAACGCGGTAAGGACGCAGAGGACTACTCCGGCAATGATCGCGCCAACCCATCCCAGCAGGGTAAGGCAGGTAACGATAACTCCGGCAATCAGCACTCCGAGGAAGATAGACAGTATTGCCCGTTTGAAACTCATTCCGAGAAGTACAGCGGCGATTGAGCCTGTCCAGGCGCCGGTAACCGGTAGAGGGATGGCAACGAATAATACCAGCCCGACTCGTTCGTATTTTTCTATCAATGTGCCGCGATGTCTTGTATAAGCAAAAAGCCACTTGAAAAACCGGTCGAACAGGGGAAACCTGCTGAGAACACGCGTGACAGCATTAAGAAACAATAGAATGAATGGTACCGGCAGCATATTGCCTATAACCGCAATGATATACGCGTAATACCAGGGGAAATCATACTCCAGCACGGCAAGAGGGATGGCTCCTCTTAGCTCGGATATCGGAGAAGCGGCGAGACCGAGTGTTTTGAGGATATCGGAGATGCCAAGCCCGAGGAACTGTTCCAAATATGTATTTCTCCTTGTGGTCTGTGAGGCCATCAACCCGGCTGTTAATGCAGTGTAACAAATGAGTAATACAGCGTCAACGTGATTAGCTGGTATCCGGACTATTTTAACTTGACTTATTTACCGTATCACCTTTAGACTGTAGCCCATGAAAGGAATACTTAAACATACTAATGTGTAACAGGAGATAATAAGAATGAAACAAGAATATAGAGAATTCGATGCAATGGTGAGAAACAGGCTGGAACAACATTTTAATGCCCCGGCCCAACCCAGGACAACAATGATGGCTAAGAAAGTGGCAATCGAAGCAGCGATACCCGGCTGGCAGCCTATCTCGTGGTATGAAGAGCGAGGTGTTACCGGTCTTCCGCCGGTTACCTTTGAAGAGCAGGCCAACGCTATTGTGGAATGCGTCAAAGCCGGTGCCTCGATAATTCACACTCATCCTCGTGATCCTGAAACCGGTATGACGGCTCCGATGCATCCAATAGGTTCTCCCGAATCACGTCATGCCTACTGCCTTATGGAGGTGATGGACCGTGCCTATAAAGAGGTGGACTTTGTCTGTGCGCACCATACCTGGTGGGGTAAACCTGATAAAGGCGCCCAGGCTGATTTTGTCAGTCAGACAAAACTTCTCCTTGAGTTGGGAAAAGCTAAGGGCCTTGGGAACTGGTATGTACAATCCGTGCTGATTATGACCGAAGGTAACTACGATGTCGGACACGCCATTTTCGATGTTGAAAGCATGCAGGAAGGCGTCAGGTGGATGGAGGCGAATGGCGTTAAACCCCTGGTGGAAGTAGAGAGCTTTGCCATACCGAGGGTAAAACAGCACCTCATTGATACCGGCCTGCTCAAAGGACCGTTCTGGGCGGTAATACAGGAGGGCAAACACAGTGACGACCGGGCTTTCGCAGGAGACCCCTGGACTCAACTTGAGATCATCACCAGCCTTGGCCTGGCCAGGCAAGCGCTGGGCGAGGATACTTTCCTTGGAATTGCTCCGGCCGGGCGTAACTGGCTTACGATGGCTACTATGGCACTTCTGGGCGGGGCTGAAATGATCAGAGTCGGTATCGAAGACCAGTTCTATCTGTACCCACATAAGGATGATATCTCGCAGAGGGCTTCAGACACAACTGCAATGGTTGTGAACCTGGCCAAAGCTCTGGGAAGAGAAATTGCCACTCCCCAGGATGTGAGAGATAGGGTTGGTATTAAACTCACAAAGTAAGGATAATTATTCAGCCCCGGCAAATCTGCCGTGGCTGAACTTTACCGTGTATTACCTGGAAAATACTCCTGATTATCGTCCCGATAAAGTTCGGAATTCAGACCCCGCCACCTCCTGGATTCCCGGCTGCGAGACTGTGTCAGAACTGCTAGACCGCGTGTCATACTGAGGACTCCAAGCGTATATGGTAATATGTTCAGCAATCAGGATAAGGACGACGAATGTATCTCCTTTCTGATACTCGAATACCATTGATCATTTGAATCTATCGTAAAATAATCTGTATAAAGAAAGGAGATCCTTTATCCCTGGAACGAACTTGAATCAGGAAATCCGAATAAACACCGGGATTCAGGATGACACCTTATCGTATTAAAGATATAAAAACAGGTGATTGACATCGACTTGTTCAGATTGATACTATAAACTTGAATTCAAGTTCAGATAACATAATAGTTATGTCACGATTATTGGATAACATAAACAGCCCTTCGGACCTGAAGGACCTGTCACATCCTGAACTGGAGCAGTTGGCCGCTGAGATCAGGGATGAACTCGTATCTACTGTATCCGTGACCGGAGGGCACCTTGCTTCGAATCTTGGCGCTGTCGAACTCACACTTGCGCTCCACAGAGTTTTCGATGCTCCACGCGATAAGGTTATCTGGGATGTCGGTCACCAGGCGTATACTCATAAATTACTCACTGGAAGAAGAGACCGTTTTAAAACATTACGCCAGTATGAAGGATTATCAGGATTCACAAGTCGCGACGAGAGCGAATACGACGTATTTGGAGCCGGCCATGCCAGCACCTCGATTTCTGCTGCCCTTGGCATGGCAGTTGCCCGCGATCTTGCGGGTGACGATTATAAAGTAGTCGCCGTCATCGGCGACGGTGCGATTACCGGTGGAATGGCGCTTGAGGCGTTAAACCAGGCCGGACATCTCGGTTCTAATATTACTGTGATACTGAATGATAATGGTATGTCCATCGCTCCGACTGTCGGCGCCCTTTCCAATTTGATGGGAAAAGTCCGTTTCGATCACCGTTTTCATGAAGCAAAAGAAAGGAGCTGGCGTATTCTCAGGCATCTGCCATTCAGCAATAAACTGAAAAGTGCGAGCGAACAGGTCGAGAGTGGTGTTAAAGGTCTGGTGATGCCTACTACACTCTGGGAGGAACTCGGATTTACCTATATGGGACCTGTTGATGGCCATGACATTCGGAAATTAGAAGAGGCTTTTACACAGGCCAGGGATTTCAGGAAAAAACCTGCCCTGGTGCATGTACTCACTACCAAAGGTAAAGGGTATCAGCCTGCCGAGGGCGATGCCGTATATTTCCACGGAGTATCAGGCCAGAACGGTGATGTTTGTGATAACCTGTCATACAGCGAAGTGTTTGCCCGGACGATGCTGGAGGTTGCCAGGGAAGACCCACGCCTGGTGGTTATTACTCCGGCAATGCCTGAGGGGAACTGCCTGCATGTGGTCCAGGCTGAATTTCCTGAGAGAGTGTTTGACGTGGGTATCTGTGAGCAGCATGCGGTAACATTCGCTGCCGGTCTGGCTACCCAGAAATACACCCCCGTGGTTGCAATATATTCCACATTTCTGCAGCGTGCATTCGACCAGATAATACATGATGTATGTCTCCAGGACCTGCCCATAGTATTTGCCATCGACCGGGGAGGAATAGTTGGCGACGATGGTAAGACCCACCAGGGTACCCTGGACCTGTCATACCTGACCCTTATTCCTAACCTGATTATCTCGGCGCCGAAGGACGAAAATGAGCTCCGGCACCTGCTTTACACAGCGATCAGGTGTGGCAAGCCGATGACGATACGTTATCCCCGAGGTACCGGTCTGGGCGTTCGTATGGATGACGACCTGCATGCCATACCGATAGGAAAGGCCGAGGTACTCCGTGAAGGCAGCGATGTTGCCATCCTTGCCATAGGAGTTACGGTACAGGCGGCAATGGATGCGGCGGTAAATCTGTCCGAGCAGGGAATAGAAGCTACCGTGGTTAATTCCAGGTTCGCGAAACCCCTGGATTCTAAGCTTATAGTGGACCTGGCGGAAAGAATCAAGCGGATCGTTACGGTGGAAGAAAACGCCGTCAAGGGCGGTTTCGGTAACTGCGTCCTCGACCTGCTTCAGGAAGAAAATATATGTGATGCCCAGGTAAAGTGCATTGGTGTACCTGACGAATTTATAGAACAGGGTACACAGGAGATCGTACGTAATAAATACGGGCTGGATGCTGCCGGTATCAGAACGGCAGTCCTTAAACTTGTTTGTTCTACCGAACCTGCTGCTCCATTACCTGAAGTGAGAAAATGAATAAACAGACTATCAGGGATATCGACGTCTCCGGCAAGAAAGTCCTCGTCAGGGTTGACTTCAATGTAAACCTTGATGAAAAGACCGGAGAAATTACCGATGACAGCCGCATTCGGGCGGCTCTTCCCACGATTAATTATCTTATCGAAAATAAAGCAAAAATCATCCTGTGTTCACACCTGGGACGACCCGACGGAAAGGTTGTTGAAAATCTTCGACTGGGTGTGGTTGCGAAACGGCTCTCTCAGCTTATCGGAAGACCGGTAATTACAGCCAGCGACTGTATAGGTCCGGAAGCGGAAATCGAAGCGGACGGCCTGGATGAAGGCGAACTGCTGCTCCTGGAAAATCTCCGGTTTCATCCTGGGGAAGAGGAAAATGATCCGGTTTTTGCCGCCGCGCTGGCAAAGCTGGCGGATATCTATGTCGATGATGCCTTCGGGACTGCACATCGTGCCCATGCGTCTACCGATGGTGTAACGAAATTCCTTCCGGCAGTTGCCGGTCTGCTGATGGAAAAGGAACTTGAACATCTCGGCGGTATACTGGAACATCCTGTCCATCCCTTTGGCGGACTTGTAGGGGGAGCCAAGGTCAGTGATAAGGTTGCCATGCTTGAAAATATTATGAATAAAGTGGATTTTATCCTTGTCGGTGGTGGTATGGCGGCAACCTTTCTTAAGGCAAAATCATATGAAGTTGGCCTGTCACTTGTAGAAGAAGACAGGATAGATACAGCCCGGGATTTAATGGAAAAAGCTGAAAAAGCAGGAGTCCACCTGGTGTTGCCGACCGATGTAATGGTAACTGAAGAAATAAAGGCAGGATCACCCCGAGAGATCGTGCCGGTTGATAAAATATCCCCGGACAAGAGAATTGTGGACATCGGACACCGAACGATAGAACTTTTTTCAGGTGAATTGCGGCGTGCCGGTACGGTGTTCTGGAATGGTCCGATGGGTATAAACGAGATACCGGATTTCGCTGCCGGTACCCATGCGATGGCTCTATTGTTATCGGGTCTCGATGCGGATACTATTATCGGCGGAGGTTCTACCGCCGATGTCGTGATAAATATGGGACTGGCGGATAAGATGACCTTCATATCCACGGGAGGCGGCGCTTCGTTGAGATTCCTTAGCGGCAAGAAGCTTCCCGGTGTAGAAGCACTGCTTGATAAAAAGGAGTGATACAACAGCCCGGATGGATAACCAGGAACTGATAAGAACTCTCGCACAATCGACATCTTCCAGGATTGTCATGCTGGTACTTGATGGTCTTGGAGGTCTGCCACAACCGGAAATCGGCAAGACGGAACTGGAGATAGCCTTTACCCCTAACCTTGACAGGCTGGCGGCGGAAGGGGTCTGCGGTCTCAGCGATCCGGTAGCTCCCGGGATTACTCCGGGCAGCGCTCCCGGTCACCTGGCCCTCTTCGGATATGACCCGGTTAAATATGAAATAGGCAGGGGAGTGCTTGAAGCTACTGGTATCGATTTTACAGTGCAGCCGGGTGACGTGGCGGCACGGGGCAATTTCTGCACGGTGGATGATAATGGACTGGTAACCGACCGAAGAGCGGGAAGAATTTCCGATGAAAAATGTGCTGAATTGTGCCGGATCCTGGGTGGAAAGACTATAGATGGTATAGAAGTAATTGTGCGCCCTGTCAGGGGACACCGGTTTATCGCGGTGTTCAGAGGAAAAGGCCTTTCTCCGGAGGTAAACGACTCGGACCCTCAGCAGACAGGGCTGCCTCCATTGGATATTACCGCTGAAAATAGTGAAGCGGTGAAAACGGCGAACATTGCCAATAAATTTATCGCTTCGGCGAGAGAATTACTGGCTGAACAAAACCCGGCGAACATGATTTTATTGCGTGGTTTTTCCGGAGAGCCCGGATTTCCATCGATGAAAGATATATACAAGCTTAATCCGGCGGCGGTTGCCGGATACCCGATGTATCGAGGTCTGGCAAGGCTTGTCGGTATGGATACACTGGATACAGGTCCCGGTATAAATGATGTTTTCACCACGGTTAAAGAACATTACGAAAAATATGATTTCTTTTTCCTCCATTTCAAGTCAACGGACGCAGCCGGTGAAGACGGAGATTTCGATAGAAAGGTGAAAGCTATTGAGGAAGTGGATTTAGCGCTTCCGGAACTGACCGCTCTCAATCCTGATGTCTTGGTGGTAACCGGTGACCACTCTACTCCGGCAGTGCTGAAGGGGCATAGCTGGCACCCGGTACCGGTCCTTCTTAATTCGAGATACTGCCGTGCCGATAATACCGTGAATTTTTCAGAAGCCTCGTGTGCTAAAGGGGGACTCGGCAGGATATCGTCAGTTGACATAATGCCTCTCGCGATGGCCAATGCCCTCAAACTCAAGAAATTCGGGGCATAACAATTCGCCAGGAGATACCATCGATGAAACTTGTTTACGAAGATGAACATGGTGCTTATCATGGCGTGACTCCGGAATTTCTACAAGAATTCACAGTAGTTGAGAGCAATCCGCATTTTGATGTTTACGATTCCTTTGATGGCGGAAGACGGTTTATTGCCGTAAAATGTTCACGAATTCCTGACGATGAAAACCCGGCTGAAGGTAGATTCGGGATAGACTTTAACCGGGCCAGACCTGCTTACCAGGAAGCTGTTGAATATGCGGAAGGCCTGCCGGACAGTTACCTCTGGCAGGATGATATCGCTTTTGCTGCTGCCGGAGTTAGCGAATATGAAATAAAATCCTCGATTTGGGACAGTTTTTATTCCTATATCTGGGATACCGTTCCTCAAACAGTATGGGTCGCCCCGCATTCAGGAAATACTGATAAACCACCTCATGATTACCTGTCAGATCCCAAGATAATGATAGATACCTTTTCCGCCGGAGTTGCGGCTCTTTGTGCTTTTAAAGATAAAGGTACGGTGATACGCAGGAACCTGATCATTGTTCACAGCACAGGTCAGCTGGGGGCTGTACTAAACCTCGGTGATTTCGGCGTGCTGGAAAAAGAAAAAATGGATATTGCGGCGAAGAAAGTAATACCCGATTATCGAGAAAGAGTCCAGGCGTATGCCGGGGAATTCAAGCAGGATTATTCAGTAAAAACCCTTAAATTTCTTAATAGAATATTAAAGGCAAGAGGAACTCTGGATCCGTTCGAACTTGAAGATATTTCCCGGGATGACAGTTTCCTCATCGGAATTTATGCCAGGTGCCTCGAATTGTATGGACAGAAAATAAGTGAATACTCTCTGGAAAGTTTTTCCAGGGCTCTGGAGAACCTGGGTGAAGCCGAGGTTCCCGTTATCCTCAATAATTTCATATATCCGGGTAGAAACGCGGGTAGACTTATCAAGCTTCCTGACAAAATAAGAGAAGGGGAGATGAATTCGGCAGTCCAAATAGAAGGAGCCAGAATTTATATGGCAAAGGATCCCGAACTTGTTGCAGATATATTGCTAGATGTTAAGAAGGAACTTTTCGATTAGTACCTGATATGTGATAATAGATACCGGAGGAAAGATAGAAATGCGTATACCTTTGATTGCCGGAAACTGGAAAATGAATACAACGGTCGATGAAGCGGTCAGACTGGTTAAAGAAATGCTGCCCGGCCTGGATGCTGTAGATAACATAGAGAAGCTGATCTGCCCTCCGTTTATTTCGTTGACTTCTGTTCTTGATGTATTGAAAGGCAGTTCGGTAAAACTCGGTGCCCAGAATCTTCATTACGTGGAAAAAGGCGCCTATACCGGTGAGATTTCACCGCTTATGTTAGCGGGTATCTGCGAGTATGTGATAATCGGTCACTCGGAAAGACGGCGGTACTTCGGAGATACCAATGAGGTGGTGAATAAAAAGCTCCAGGCTGCCCTTAATGCCGGACTGAAACCCATTCTCTGTATTGGTGAGAGTCTTGAAGAAAATGAGGCCGGAAAGACAGAGCAAATCGTGACCGGGCAACTCAGGCAGTCTCTTGCCGGGATCGATTATCAAGGTAGCTTCGTTATTGCCTACGAGCCGGTATGGGCTATAGGCACGGGAAGAGCCGCGACCGGTACGCAGGCAAATAACACTATAAGCCTGGTACGCCGGACAGCAGCTAAACTCTGGGATGACGAAATAGCGAATGATGTACGAATCCTTTACGGCGGGAGTGTTACCGCTGCTAATACCACCGAATTCCTCAGCCAGC
>CAZBQL010000115.1:0-9006 GCA_964493985.1 uncultured Dehalococcoidales bacterium | reverse complement strand
GAGAGTCGAACTCTCCCTGAAACACTCATGTCGTTTACCAGCGCCACCACGAAGCATGAAAATCGGGAACCATGGCGATTTCCAGAGGAAACAATGCTTTGTTTAGTTACTTTGTTCAGAGTATATAGACCTGAGGTACAAGTTCTGAATAGTGGGTGGTACTGTACGGTATGTTGAACCTTTACGCCGGAGTTTTGTATCACTTGTTGATGATCTGCTCCGGCGTGAACTCTTTCTTTGCCATGTATTCCTCCCTTTGTGAGATTATACATGGTACCGACTATAGGGGGCAGGTCAATTTGCTTTTAAATATGTACTATTTATCGCCGCTATGCGCGATATAGTGTTCCTTCAATTTCTCCAACAGATCCCTTTCGCAAGTCGGCAACCTACCTAAACACATTTCATATACAACGCATTTCCGGCAATCGCCATGGTTGGGACATTCGGTATTCCAACATTCACATTCGAACTTGTACGCTTCACGGCCGCTTGCCATTGCCCCACGCATTTCCTTGGGTGAAACTTTCGGAGGATTCTCTCTCCATTTGAACTTGTTCGGCTGTGCCAGTATGTTTATCTCGTCTTGCATTTTAGTGCATCCTTTCATCATAATAATGCGCTCTGTACTCAGTATCGCGGCTAAATACAATATAATGTTCTTCCAAGTCCCCCAACAGAGCCCTTTGGCAAGTTGGGAACTGCCACATGTACAAATGAAATACAATGCAAGCCTTGCAATTACCGAATAATTCGCAATGATTCCAACAGTCGCATTCCATCTCGTGCGCTTTTTCAGCGTACGCTTGTGCCTCGCGCTTCTCATCTTCTGAAACATCTGGAGTGTTATCTCTCCATTTGTACCTGTTTGGCTGCTTCAGCATGTTCTTTATTTCTGGCGGTTCGTTGCTGTTTTCCATGTCGCCGAAAGGGTTCATCATCTTGTGAAATTCTGCAACCGCTTCCGGTTTCAACATGGATGTTATGACCTCAATGCCTCTCTTTAAAGCATCCGGGTCAAACTTGCCCTCTTGTGGTGGCTTGAAGTTCTCCTCCAAAGCCGCTTTCATTGCTTCCTGCTTGCCATCTTGCGTGTGTTCCATAACAAAATCAAATAACATTCTTTGACCGTTTTCCATTTGTGTTACTCCTTTTTAGATAATATTGAAAATTTGCTTTCCTGTTTATTTACGGAATAATTCTAGATATTCTTCGAATCTAAATATCCGATTTCGCTGATATCCAGTAGTTTCAGTGAGAATACCGGTATTTAGAAATACCTGGACTAGATCATTAGCAGCTTTTGGAGACAATCCTGTAACCTCCTGGACATCTTTAATAGTTACGGTCGGTTGGGTAAATAGTGCCTGTAGAAGAGTATTGCCCTGATTAATACGCCGCCCCATAGTCATTATTTTTTTCTTTTCTATCGAGGTTTTCAGATCGATTATTCGGTTTAATGTCAAAACACCAATTTCAGCTGTCTGGAGAACTCCAGTTAAGAAGAATTTCAACCATTGTGAAAGGTCATTTTTCGTTCTTACCAGTTCCAGGTTATCGTAATACAGATTCTTGTTTTTCTCGAAAAAATCTGAAAGATAAAGTAAGGGTTTTTCAAGCACACCCATACTGACCAGGTATAGGGTAATCAACAACCTCCCTATTCTACCGTTACCGTCAAGGAACGGATGGATAGTCTCAAACTGATAATGGGCAATAGCAATACGTGCCAGGTGCGGCATCCTTATATCCTCGTTATGCAGAAATAGTTCAAAATCAGCGAGTAGTTCTGGTAATTCCTCAGGTGCAGGCGGGATAAATACAGCATCATTCAGACCGGCACCACCTATCCAGTTCTGTGATCTTCTAAATTCTCCCGGCGTCTTATGCTTTCCACGTCCACTCGACAGTAAAATCCGATGAACATTCCTGATCAGTCTATTGGAGAGTGGTAAAGACTCTAGTTCCTTAATTGCGCTATTCATGGCGTCGATATAATTATTAACTTCACGCCAATCATCTCTCTTTTCCGGATCTATCTCATTCTCTTCCGCGACAGCTTCTTCAATATTTGTATGTGTTCCTTCGATACGACTTGAAGTCACGGCTTCCTTGACCACGTGCATCCTGATAAACATATCCTGATCCGGCACAAACCGGGAAAAAGAGTTTAGTTCACCCAGTTTCAACGAAGCTCTTTCCAACAGCTCATTTATATGGTCGTCACTCCAAGAAAACGGATGATTAATCTTTTCCGGAAGGAAATACTGATAGCGGTAAGCTTTCCTCCATACCCCAGCCTTGAATTCAGATATATCCACAAGCTTGTACCTATAATATAATAATTCTTATTTTACTTTATCGACACAAAGTAAAATATATCTTTTTATAATTTACTTTGTCAAGAATATCTCAGAATATAAGCTAAATGATCAGCATTCTCCAGTAAAAATGGTAATGTCAATGTCGATAGCTACGTTATAATATCAATGATTATTAAATCTTCTAGCTTGTAGTTAGGATTCGTATATGGTCAGACTTAAAATCCGCCGCCGATAAGGCTTGTGGGTTCGAGTCCCTCTCCCGGCACCAGCCTTCCTTAAAAAAACTCCATCTGCGTAAACCGTACATACACTTCATCCAGGATATAAGTCCATGCCTAATAGTTACTGGTCTTGAACATAGTAAATTACTGCTACCGGATTTATTGGTACATGATCGGAAGAAGACGTGTGGTAAACATCAGGAATCACCTGATATGGCTAGTCGTAGTGCGGTTGGTCTAATTTGAGAGCTTATTTAGGGGATATATTTCGAGACAATGTTCACTTATCTGATATGCATTAATCTTATGATGATTAGAATAACGGGAGGTATTAATAAAGAGGTGAACATAATTACCATAAGGTCCGCTCCAAATAGTGAAGCTATCCAGCCTATGATGGTTCCGGCTACAGCATAGAATATCAGGTCTCGCTTACTGCCAAACATAACTAAGTATAACGCCGACAATGAAAAGTAATATATATGCGTACGTATCAAAGGTCCAGGACGAAAAGTTCACAAGTCTTTAGTGAATGTTTACTGATAAAAAAGAAAGACCTCAAGACCCAATTCCCGGTAAGAAGTCATTCGAACTTCCGTATCAATTATAAGTGATTATAGGCACGTCGATGCCCTGGTCAGTGGCATAGTAGGTCACGCTTACTTTGGCTTCCGGCAGCCCTACGGTTGCAGGTCCGCGGTACTTGACTTCCCATTTCCACTGGTCTCCGACTTCCAGTTTATCGATATAATCATCTTCGGTATCAAGTATTGCACCGGCCTTGTCATAGAATGTTGCTTCAGCGGTTATCGAATACGCCGTCACGTTTCCCGAATTGCGAACATAGCCTTGAGCTACGGCACCGCTTTGATCCGTTAAGTATACCTCCGGTTTATCTACCTGTAATAGAGGTTGTTCTTGAACTATTTTTTCGGTTGTTTCCTCTGTTTCCGCGACTGTAGACTGGCAGGAAACTATGAATACGAGAGACATAAGAAGAACCGCATGAATCAATAGTCTTTTCATTCAATTTCCTCGCACTGATCATGTTTATGATTTGATCAAACTGAGTGTAGTTCACTATGGAGGGCAAGTCAATGGTTCTTATGGGTGAATTCACTGGGACCAGGTTTAACGCTTAGATTCAAAACTTTTAATATGCCAGTGAACGTGGGGAGTGACGCCGGGGTCGATAGCGTTGGACTCGATAAAGAAGCCGGTCTTGTCAATACCCATTTCAACTGCGGCTTTTTGGACTGCGGTCATCATCGAGACGAGGAGTTCACCATCGATTATTGCCGGGTCCATGAGTGAAGGGATGTGCTGCTTGGGAATAGCGACGGTGTGGCATTCCGCTGCAGGATCTGGATGGTAGAATACTTTGACACGTTCGTCTTCCCATATCTTCTTCACGTCCATCTTGCCTGAGAGGACATCTTCACAATACCAGTCCCGCCGCATTGATTCTACTCCTCCGGCTGTTCCTCGAGTTCGACCATCTTTTCAACAACAAACCTGACAAAGTCGGGGCAGGTATCGGTAATACCGCACGGGGGATTTTCGAAGTGACGTCTTGCGGCTTCAGGGTCTGAAAAGTCGACACCAACGAGATCGATACAGACGATAGTACCGAATCGCTCCTTGAACTGCTTCACAATTTCGCCGGTTTTCCGTATCGCCTGTTCACGGGCTTTCCGCTCCTTTTCTTTATCTCCCGAAGAATCGCGGTAGCGTAAGCCGAGGGCTATACCGACTGCCGATACTGCTCCACAGACACCTTCCTGGTGGCCGGATATACCTCCGAAGAAGGTAGCGCCTGCCCAGAGCATGGCGTCATCATCGAACCCGTAGGCCTTGTGCATGACCTGCACGGTGGTCGGCCCTCAATGGGCGCCTTCGGACATTATTTTTCCCGCCAGTTCACCGGCTTCCTGTTTTGTCAGCTTAAGTTTCATTTCACTCTATATTAACCGAGATCGAATAACTGTTCAACCACGAACCGCACGTAGCCGTTACACTGTTCCTTGCGTTCTTCGGAGTCCATGTAGCGTTTTACGTCCTCTTCACCGGTCGAGGGAATGTCCAGTAGTTCACGGCAGATGATAGAGCCGTATGTATCCTTGAATTCCTGTGCAAGCCTGCCTGCTTCCGCCCGGGCGGTTTCCTTCGCCCGTTGGATTTCAGTTTCGTCATATGAAGAAGAACGGAAATGGAAACCCAGGTATACGGCCATTGCGGATACAGCGCCGCAGACGCCTTCACGGTGGCGGGATAGACCGCCGAAGAAATTTGTGCCTGCCCATAACATTGAGTCGTCACCCTTACCGTTAGCCTCCCACATGACCTGCAGGATGCTTGGTCCTCAGTGATAGTCCAGTCCCATGTATGTATCGGCGTGTGCTTTCGCTTCTTCGACCGGGAATTCCAGGCTCATTATCGACTCGCTTTTCTTTTCAGCACATTTTTTACCGCCGTCTCGATATCTGTGGCAGTCAGACCGTATTTCTTGAGAAGTTCAGGAGGAGAGCCGGACTCAGCGTACCTGTGAAGAGCAACGAATTCCATCGGCGCCGGGGCGTGTTTCGCGGCGACCTGGGCTACTGCTGAAGCCAGTCCGCCGTGTTCGAGATGTTCTTCAGCGGTAACGATAGCGCCGGTCTCCTGTATTGCCTTGATAATCGCGGCTTCATCGATGGGTTTCAGAGTGGACATGTTGATGACACGGGCGTCGATGCCTTCTCCGGCAAGGTTTTCTGCTGCCTCGAGGGCTGCGGCGACCATTATGCCGATAGCTATTATGGTTACATTCTTACCCGGCCTCAGTTCGCTGGCCCTGCCTATCTCGAATCTATAATCGTCGCCGTAAAAGACAGGTGTCTTCAGACGTGGCAGTCTTATGTAGACGGGTCCCTGCAATGCAGCGGCTGTTCTTACCACCTGGGCGGTTTCCGTGCCATCGGCAGGAACGATAACGGTAAAGGTAGGCATCGAAGTGATCAGCGCCAGGTCTTCTATCGCCTGGTGAGTGGAACCGTCCTCGCCCACGCTGAGACCGCCGTGGGTCACAACCAGCTTGACGTTAAGCGAAGACTGGGCAATTGAAACTCTTACCTGGTCGAAGCACCGGCCCGGCACGAACACGGCGAATGTACTGGCGAAGGGTATCTTGCCCGAAGCGGCCAGTCCGGCTGCAATCGTAACCATGTTCTGCTCGGCGATACCGCAGTCGAAAAATCTATCCGGGAACTCCGCGGCGAACAGCTTTGTCTGGGTCGATGCTGAAAGGTCGGCATCCAGTGCCACAACATCGGGATTTTCCCTGCCCAGTTCGACCAATGTCTTCCCGTAGACATCTCTCATTGCAACTTCTTCAGCCATTATTTCAACTCCTCCAGGGCTATTTTCACCTGTTCGGCATTGGGCGCCTTACCATGGAAACCAGCCTGGTTTTCCATGAAGCTGACTCCCTTGCCCTTGATAGTGTGGGCAATAATCACTGATGGTTTACCCTTGACAGATTGTGCTTCTTTGAACGCTTCGAGGATTTGCGGTATACTGTGCCCGTCGATTTCGATGACGTGCCAGCCGAATGCCTTCCACTTGTCATTAAAAGGGTCCAGGCTCATTACGTCTTTATTCCAGCCGTCTATCTGGAGTCCGTTATTATCCACTATCGCGGTCAGGTTGTCCACCTTGAAATGAGCGGCGGCCATGGCGGCTTCCCAGACCTGGCCTTCATCGCATTCACCGTCGCCCAGCAAAGTATAGACCCGGTATGTTTTTGAACTCAGGCGACCGGCAAGGGCGACGCCGATAGAGAATGAAAGCCCCTGTCCAAGCGAACCGGCGGTCAGTTCCACTCCGGGAGTATGGTGGCTGTCAGCGTGACCCTGCAGTATGCTGTTGATTTTTCTAAGGGTAGACAGTGATTCTACAGGGATATACCCGGCTTCAGCCAGCGCCGAATAGAGAACAGGCGCTGCATGTCCCTTGCTCAGGATAAACCTGTCCCTGTCCGGCCATTTCGGGTTAACGGGATCGTACCGGAGCACGCTGAAGTATAGGCAGGTCACGATATCAGTAGCCGAAAGCGACCCGCCGGGGTGACCGCTGCCGGCGCGTCCTATCATCTCAACAATGTGACGGCGTATCTTTTTCGCCATTGCTTCCAGTCCGTCGACCGATTCCAGCTTTATTGTTTTATTAGTTGTCATAGGCCCGTCCTTTGAGATATTAATTATGATTTCAGGTACTCACCATAGGCTGCCAGGTGAGACAGCACCTTGGCGGCTCTTTCCGGAGTCGGGTATATCATAATACCATTCTCTTTCAATTCGTTAAAGACAGGAACATCCTTCATCTGAGAGGCGTGCCTGTTGAAGGTAACGACCGGTTTTTTATATTTAGCCATATATTCGTATAATTTCGCCAGGTTCTTTTTCTCCTCTTCCTCCCTGGTCTTAATGGCTTCCTCAGCCTGTTCCAGGAATGAAGGCGGGGCGTCCTGCTCTTCGAATGAGTCGCGTCTGAACATGGCCATTCTTCTCATCATACCCATCTGGCCGATGCCGCCAATAACGATCACTGAGTCTATGTTATCGTCTTCGATAAGCGGCCACAGGCAGGGATAGGTAACCTCACCAAAACCTACCATATCCACCGGATTAGCGTGCGGCCAGCGCTCCGGCAGGACCTGGTTCAGCGCTTCGATGGTATGCGGAGAAAGCTGGGCGACTTCCAGTCCGAGTCTTTCACAGGCATCAGCGGTCACGCAGCCGAAACCTCCGCCGAAGGTGAGAATCGCCACGCGTTTCCCTCTCGGTATGGGCATATTAAGCAGGCCGGAAGCCACGTCGAATAACTCCTCTACCTCGTCTACTCTTATCACTCCCGACTGTTTAAACATTGCGTCGTAAACATTATCCGAACCGGCAATAGCGCTGGTATGGGATTTAGCGGCTCGTATGCCGGCGCTGGTCCTGCCGACCTTTACCACGACTACCGGCTTTGTTTTCGTGATCTCGCGAGCGATCCTGAAAAAGCGGGGTCCTTCTCTCAGGCCCTCGATATAGGCGGTAATGACCTTTGTTTCCTCGTCCTGGGCGTAATATTCGAAAAAGTCCTCGAAATGTAGGTCGGCCTCGTTACCGGTACTGACGAATTTACTGAAGCCTACACCCATCTCGGTACCGCACTGGAGAATATGACCGGCAAAGCCGCCGCTCTCAGAAATGACGCCGATATTGCCTTTTTCCAGCGACATTCCACCGCCGCGGACAGTGGAAAAGCTATTTGCGGTATTGAAGTGACCCATACAGTTCGGACCTACCAGGCGTAGGCCGCCTTCGCGTGCCGTCCTGACAATCTCTTCCTGGAGTTTTGCGCCCTCAGGTCCGGTTTCGCCAAGCCCGGCAGTGATAACCAGCGCGGATTTTACACCCCTGGCAACACAGTCCTTTACTACATCTAGCACGTAGTTGAAAGGGACCACGATTGCGACGAAGTCCACCGGTTCAGGCAGGTCTCTTACCGAAGGATAAGTTTTAACTCCCTGTACTTCCTTCGTCCTGTTATTAACAGCATATAATTTTTCTACTTTGGATGTTCGCAGGATGCTGTTGAAAACACCGGCACCCCATTTTTCAAGAGAATTAGAAGCGCCGACCACAGCCACACTCTTCGGATTGAATAATGACTCGAAGTGTTCCATTTCGGAATGTTCCTTTCCATTCGGGTTATCGCACACTCTGCTGGCATGTAGTTCTTGAATGAATGGGAATTACGCTGGAACGCGGAGGGCGGAAACCATAACTCAAGATTGCGAATATTTTACTACAGCCTGCTTGAGTAAGTCCAATAAGCGATATATCGGCTAATTGATCTGGATGGTCAATGAAATAGTCCAACTCATAATCTAAAGAAAGGAGAAAGGATATGCTTTTATTAACTGCCCAACATGCCTATAATGAGAAAGCATTTGAAGCTATGCCGCCGAAGAAAGGACTATGACTTATGAACATTATCCACTGTGATAAAAACAATATAGATTTAGCTGTAAACGCAATGGTTACTATAAAGTGCGTGGAAGATGGAAAGCCGGTTGAATTAGCTACTGTCACCGCAATGACAACATTCCTCGAAAATCCATTTAATCACCTGCTGGTCGCTGTCGAAGGTTCGGAAACGGTTGGCTACATAATTGCATATGAGCTGCAAAGACCGGATAGAGAGCAATCCATGATGCACCTGTATGATATTACCGTAATGAATAAACACCGGCAAAAAGGTATTGGAACGGCTCTCATCGAGCAGTTGAAGTCTATATGCTCAACCAAACCGATGATGAAAATGTTTGTTGGAACAAATCGGTCGAATGAACCAGCGGTCGGACTCTATCAAAAAACCGGAGCCGTTCTATCAGACGATACCGACGCAGTCGGTCTTACCTGGATTTATTAATT
>CAZBQL010000114.1:7385-9176 GCA_964493985.1 uncultured Dehalococcoidales bacterium | reverse complement strand
TTTCTATTTGACATATAATCACCAATACTGAGAGAGCAGTATGTTAAAAGAGAAAGCCCATTACCATATATATGTCATTGAACTGTCATCGCAAGTAGTGAGGAATAAGAGGTTCGCCAAGGAGAACCGAGGGTTCAACCCGTTTTTGCCCTGTTATTATGTCGGAATGACCGGTCTTACCCCCGAAGAAAGATTTGAAAACCACAAAAAGGGGTATAAATCAAACTACTTCGCTCATAAATATGGAGTCAGGCTGGTACCGAAGATATACAGGAGGTACAATCCTATGTCCTATAAGAAAGCAGCCGAAAGAGAAGTGCTGTTAGCTAATGCCCTCAGACACCGGGGTCACGGTGTCTGGCAGAACTAATGAAATAGTGATAGACTGGTCTGGATAATAATATGGAGGTATATCTTGGCAGACAAGACGAAAGAGCAGCTATTAAAGGAACGTGAAAAAAGACTCAGTGACACTATCCAGTTAAAAATCCCCGATAGAGTACCTGTAGAAATGTCGTTCGGTTATTTCCCGGGGAAATATACCGGAATAACCTGTAAAGCAGCATATTATGATTTCGATGCATGGCTGGAAGCGACCAGGAAAACCATACTCGATTTCGAACCCGATGCACTTTGTCACGTACAGGGTATTAGTCCCGGTCTGGCAATGGAGTACCTTGAGCCGAGAGCTCAGAAATGGCCCGGATATAACTTACCCGATGAATCAGGGCACCAGGCTATCGAGGGTGAGTGGATGAAAGCTGATGAATACGATCAATTTTTCAAGGACAGGACGGGCTATCTACTCCGTGTATTTTTACCACGTATCAGTGGAGCCATGGAGCCGCTCAAGGACCTCCCGGACCTGGGTGAGATGGGCTACGGCATCCAGGGCGTTATGATGTTTGCCCAGGCGCTGGCTAAACCGGAGATAAAAGCCGGTATAGAAAGACTCCAGAAAGCCGGAGAAGAGCTGAACGAATTTTATCCTAAGATGATGAAGTTTAACCAGGAGATCGAAGCACTCGGTTTCCCGATGACCTCGATGGGGGCCGGAGGAGCCCCGTTCGATGCTATCTCTGATTTTATGAGAGGTATGCATGGCGCAATGCTGGACATGTATAGACAACCCAATAACCTCATGAAAGCTCATGATGAGATATTGGAAAGGACGCTGGCGAGAATAGCGGCAATGCCGCAGCGTACTGACAATCCCCGGGTGTTTATGGCACTTCACCGAGGTTCGGATGGATTCATGTCACTTGAACAGTTCGAAAAATTCTACTGGCCGGGACTGAAAGCAGTAATCCTGGCTATTGTCGATAAAGGTATGGTCCCGGGTATATTCTTCGAGGGTGACTGGACCCAAAGACTAAAATACCTGGCAGAGTTGCCACCGGGAAAAGTGCTGGGTCATTTCGATACCACTGACATAGTAAAAGCGAAGGAAGTCCTGAAAAATACCATGTGTATCAGGGGAAATGTTCCTGCTACACTGCTTCGGGCAGGCACCACGCAAGAGGTTAAAGATTACTGTAAAAACCTGATCGATGTGGTCGGTAAGGATGGAGGTCTGGTAGTATGCCCCCGGGTAGTACCGGACGAAGGCACTGCAGAGAATATACATACGATGATAGACTTCACCAGGGAATATGGAGTGTATAACTAGTATCACTTCTCGGAAATACCTTGAATACTATACTAATCCTTGGACAGGCTAGCTTCGACTCATCCTTCGACAGGCTCAGGATGAGCGGCGTTATGTTGTCCTGTACAGCTCATGATGAGCGG
>CAZBQL010000114.1:0-7285 GCA_964493985.1 uncultured Dehalococcoidales bacterium | reverse complement strand
GTTATGTTGTCCTGTACAGCTCATGATGAGCGGATTATTCAAGGTGCCAGGGACGCAGAGGTCTTGAAATAAAACACTAAAGAGAGGCGAATACCTTCGCCCCTCTTTTCTTCTGAGGAAGACCAGTCCTATAAAAGTCGCTTTGCGGCAACGGTAGCGAAGTCGACCAGTCGTGACGAGTAACCCCACTCATTGTCGTACCATGACAGAATCTTAACTACCCTGTTACGCAGGACCATCGTATTTTCAATATCGATAATGGCTGAATGAGGATCACCTATAATATCATGGGATACAAGTGCTTCGTCACTTACTCTTAATATGCTCTTTAATTCAGGTTGTCTTGCCGCCTGCTTAAGCGCGGTATTAACCTCATTTATAGTTACGTCTTTCTGAAGAGTGGCAACTATATCCGTTAATGAACCATCGGGTACGGGAACTCTCATTGCCATTCCCGTCATCCTGCCTTGAAGCTCAGGCAGTACTTTTTCGACGGCGCTGGCAGCCCCTGTAGTGGTGGGGATAATTGACAGAGCGGCGGCACGTCCTCTTCGGCGGTGACGGGCAGGCATATCCATCAGCGACTGGCTTGACGTATATGCATGAACGGTAGTAAACATCAGGTGCTCTACACCAAAAGCGTCGTTTAATACCTTGGCTACCGGCGCCAGGCTATTAGTAGTACAGGAAGCAAGAGATATTACTTCATGTTTATCAGGGTCATATTTATCATCGTTAACACCAGGAACTATCATAATATCCGCATCATCCGAAGGGGCTGATATAATTACTTTTTGCGTTCCGGCTTTCAGGTGACCGGCTGCCTTCGATCTCTGGCGGAATGCTCCGCTGCTTTCTATCACGATGTCTGCACCCACCTCACTCCAGGGAATCTTTTCCGGCTCGGGGACCGAGAAAAAAGTGACACTTCCGCTCCCAACCTTAATATGAGTATCATCGTTCGTTATCTTTCTTGGATACCAGCCATGAACGGAGTCATATTTTAATAGATAGGCAAGATCACCTATACCGGCGAGATCATTTACGGCAACTACTTCAAGCCCTTCTCTCGCAATACATTGTTTAAATACACAGCGCCCAATTCTTCCAAATCCATTAATTCCAACTCTGACCGTCATTGGCTAATCCTCCGTTCATCCTGGTTAATATTTATGTCTATTATATCACGTCTGATTGTGAAATTATCGGCATTGGTTCCGTTTGTTTAAGGCGTATATTTAACATATAATATACCCGATGAATAAAAAAACAACGCTAAATAATAAAGTTGTCATTACCGGCTTATCGGGGAATATCGGACACATTCTGTATGCCGGACTTAGCGGGAAATGGGCAATTTCGGGAGTAGATATTAAAGAATCCCAGGAATTACCGGTATCAATTGGCGATGTTAGTGAATATAGTAGTATAGAAAATGCATTCAATGGAGCCTGTGCTGTCATCCATCTGGCTGCCAATGCCTATGCCGGAGCTGACTGGGAAAAAATCGTTGGACCGAATATCGCCGGCACTCAGAATGTATTCAGAGCAGCCCGGGAATCCGGAGTGAAGAAAATTATATTCGCTTCATCGAATCATGTAACCGGACTGTATGAAAAAGATGAACCATACAGGAGTATTGTTGCGGGACATTACGCGAATTTGAACCCGACTGATATCCCACAGATCAACCATACAGCGCCGGTACGACCCGATGGATATTACGGTATCAGCAAGATATTCGGAGAAGCACTGGGGAGATACTACAGCGAGGAGTACGGAATGCAGGTATTCTGCATTCGACTGGGTTCGGTATCCCGGAACGACCGGCCCTTCGATATAAGACAGTACGCCACGCTTTTCATGCACAGCGACCTGGTAAAACTCGCAGACAGGTGCCTGGAAAACAACACCCTGAGGTATAGCATATTCTACGGCATATCGAATAATACTTGGAAATTCTGGGATACAAGCTATATAAAAGACTGTCTTGGCTGGGAACCGGAAGAGAATGCAGAGAAATTTCGAAATCGAGACTATTAGTACTTTCCTGCGGATAACCCGTTTACTACCAAAATATCGTCCACCGTACTAATTGAAATTTTCCACTCTCATAGCTTATTATTGTAATCAATACTTACCAGCATTCAAAATACACACGACGGATTTCAGGAGGAATATGTTGACCCAAGACAACGTACAGTTTACAGAGGAAGAAAAAAGACTAAGAGAAGAAATCGAGAAGAAACACGGGAAAACTCCGGAAGAGTTATATGAAGAGAGAGAAAAACGAGTAAGAGACGCTATAGCATTGAGAGAACCGGATAGGGTACCGGTCTCTCTGCGTTTCGTCCATTTTCCCGGTTACTACGCGGGAGTTCCGAATTCAGCGGCCTATTATGACCCGGTTACCTGGAGAAAAGCCGTAATGAAGACCATTATCGATTTTGAGCCGGATATATACATGAATTCTTCCGGTATGAGCTCCGGGGATGTATTGGATATTCTACAGCCTACCCAGACCCGCTGGCCCGGTGGTCCTCTCCCGGATAATTCTTCGAACCAGGCTATCGATGTAGAGACTTTAAAAGAAGATGAATACGATCTCTTTCTCTCGGACCCAACCGATTTCACCCTCCGGTACGTGCTGCCCCGTGCTTACGGGATCCTGGAACCCCTTGCATATCTACCTAAATTGAGAGATGTGATGATGGGTTTCGGAATGCTGGCAGCTATACTCTCAAGGAAGGAATACCGTGAGTTAGGTAAAAAGATAATCCAGGCGGGTGAAGCCCAGGAAAAGTTCAGAGCAGCAATCGGTAATATTGACGAACAGGCAGGCAGACTGGGATTTCCTCCGAACAGCCACATGGGTGGAGTCGGCGGCGCTCCGTTCGACATGATATCCGATTTCTACCGGGGGATGCGTGGAGCGATGATGGATATGTTCCGGTGTCCGGACAAATTGATCGCTGCCTGTGAAATGCTGCTTGAGTGGCGGGTCGAGAGAGCAATGCCTGCCGACCCGAACAAACCGGGAAACCCTAAGAGACTGTTTCTCGCACTACACCGCGGCGCTGAAGGTTTCATGTCGAACAAACAGTTCGAGAGATTCTACTGGCCTACTTTTAAGAAAGCTTTACTCAAGAATATCGAACTTGGTTATGTCCCGATGCCTTTCTGCGAAGGAGCCTACGGTGACAGGCTGGAGTATTTCCTCGAAATCCCGAAAGGCAAGATGGTAACCCATTTCGATCTTACAGATATGTTCCGGGCGAAAGAAATTCTGAAAGACCACGTTTGTATCATGGGTAATGTTCCCTCTCCATTACTCCAGGTTGGTACGCCGGAAGATGTAGATGAATACTGTAAGAAACTGATACAGGTCTGCGGTAAGGGCGGCGGCCTGATTCTCACAAACGGAAGTTCAATAGATCTGGCAAGACCGGAAAATATAAAAGCAATGATAGAAGCACCCAAAAAATATAATCCAAATTAAAAAATCCATATGGAGGACCAGTTAATGACAACAACAGGCCCGGAAATCCAGGTATTAAGAGAAGAGATTCAAAAAGAGACGGGTAAAACTCCGGAAGAACTGTACGAGGAAAGAGAAAAAAGGATCAGGCAGGCTATTTACCTTGAGAAGCCGGACAGAGTACCGATAATCATAATGGCCGATCCCAGTGATTATACAGATACTCCTCGTTCAGCCGCGTATTACGATCCGATCGGTTTTAAAAATGCTTGCCGCCAGGTAACCCTTGATTTTGATGGGGATACGGGAAATGCGGGACTGCCGACTTCAGGGAAAGCCCTTGAACTGCTCGACGTGAAAACAAGAGCCTGGCCCGGCGGTCCTCTTGCACCTGACGTCGAATACCAGTTTATAGAAGGCGAACATATGAAAGAGGACGAATATGAAATCTTCTTCCGTGATCCTACGGATTTTATGCTGAGATATTATCTTCCAAGAGTTTACGGTGTTCTGTCACCGCTTTCCAAACTGCCATACCTTGGATACAGCTTTAATTTCATGGAAGGTCTAACCGCATTATTCGATTCTCCTGAATGGGAAGAGATGGCGGCGAAGTTGAAGAAAGCCGGACAGGAGATGAAAAAGTTCAGAGAATTGATAGGCAATACCACCGAAGAAATGGCTCAACTCGGTTATCCTGCATTCTCTCACTTCGGTCCTGCGGGTGGCGCACCGTTCGACACAGTGTCCAGTTTCCTGAGAGGGATGCACGGTGCGATGATGGATATGTACCGTCAGCCGGAGAACCTTTTAAAGCTATGCGATATGATACAGACTCAACGGCTTTCTCTGGCGCAACCTGCAGACCCGACAACTCGAGGAAATCCAAAACGACTGGGTATGCCTTTGTGGCGTGGAGACGCATCCTTTATGTCCCAGAAACATTTCGAAAGATTTTACTGGCCGGGACTTAAAAAGCAGTTGGTGGAACTCAGCAAACTGGGATATGTTCCAATACCGGTTTTTGAGGACTATTTTGGCAACAGGCTGGAATGCCTGCTGGAACTTGAGAAAGCTTCGATCATTGCCCTTGTTGACTATACAGACGTATTCGAGATATCAAAACTGCTTAGGGGACATCTATGTGTCATGGGTGGAGGCCCCTTATCTCATAAAGTATCGTCGATCCAGGAAGTAGAAGACTACAACAAGAGGGTAATCGACGAGTGTGCGCCTGATGGCGGTTTTATTCTCAGTCTGAGGCTTCCTGTCGGACAGAAAAAGGAAGATGTCCAGGCCATGATACGGAGGCTTAAAGAATACGCTAAATACTAGGTTTTTTCTTAACGAGGTGAAATTATGGATAAGTATACGGATGGTTTCATAGAGATTAACGGTGTAAATCTTCATTATTACCGTACAGGGAGTGGTGACCAAACGGTGATACTGCTGCATGGTGCTTCGGATAACGGGATGTGCTGGAAACCAACGGCTGATCTACTCGCCGAAGAATATGATGTAATTATGCCCGATGCCCAGGGGCATGGCCTGTCTGATAGACTTGGTCCCGGATTTAAATTTTCGGACCAGGCACATCAAGTTGCCAGCCTGGCAAGAGAATTTGGGGTTGAAGGTCCTATAATCATGGGACATTCAATGGGAGGAAGCTGTGCAACCAATGTTGCTGCTCTTTATCCCGATCTGCCGAAGGCGATAATACTGGAAGATCCCGGCTGGATGACCCCGGGAGACACCCCGATGAACCGGGGAGAAGGCGCCAGGGAAATGAGGGAGAGAGTGGAGCAGTTTAAGAATATGACCGTCGAAGAACTTATTGAACAATGTCAAAAGGAAAATCCTTTGTGGTCGTATGAGGAACTCGTTCCCTGGGCGGAATCGAAAAAACAGTTCGATACCAACCTATTCTCATCTTTCAATATCAATGAGTTACCGTGGACGGAAATGGTACCTAAAATACAATGCCCGGCCTTGCTTTTTACGGCAGAGACCGGTATTGTAAGCGATGATACTGTTGCCAGGGCAATGGAGATATGGACGGCAGCCAGACCATTATCCCATGTTAAAGTGATGGGTGTCGGACATAATATCCGCCGCGAGAATTTCCAGGTTTTCTACAATTCAGTCCAGCAATTCATAGAGGGGCTGTAAATAACTACAGCCCCTTAAAGCATTCGCAAATAACTATAAGAAACCTTCACCCTTCTTCGTCTGGCTGGACGCGTATTCAGAGGCCATGAGCATATGACCAAAGTAGAATGGTTTCTTTACCTCTCTCATGTAGATAGGTGCATGATTGATTCCCGGAGGAATGGTGATTATCGCAGCCGTCGTAATGGTGTGTTTTTCCCATTCATCTCCAAGGGCTATTTCCGCCACACCACCGAGATCGGGGTAACTATCCATATCGGTAGGGAGGAAGAATAAAATTTCATTACAGTTATGATCATGGGGAGGATCAGCCAGCATGTGAGGGGCAATAATGGCATTGAAGTTGAAGTGGAAACCGAAATCACCAACGTCTTCAATAAGTTCCTTATACATTGTGATAGCCTGTTTATAAGTCGGCCTGCGTTGCATTTCACGAGGTTGGATATTTCTTTTTATATATTTTTCGTATTTCGATTCAGCCATTTTGTGAAGACTCCTTTACATCCTATTTATATTTGAAAAGATACAGTCCTGGCGGTTACATTGTTTCCTCTACTTTTTTGGCGCCAGGCGAATAGTACAAAAAATAACCGGTTTATCAACCCTGGTGAAATTTACCGGTCCGTGTACCATACCTCCAGGCAGACAGATAATTGAGGGAGTATCTATGGTACTTATTTCTCCTTCTTCACCCATGGATATTTCAACTTCAGCTTCGAATTCATCAGGTTCCGTGGGATCTGCACCGGTAAAGACAAAAAACTCATCGTAATCATGGGAAACAGGTTTTTCGATTATCTTTGCCGGCTGAGAGATGTATTTCCAGCTGAGATGAGGCTCATCTATCACCCAGTCTTCGGTTTCCATTGTTCTGGTCCTGACTCCCGGTTTGTCTGATGCCACTTTCTCATTCGTTCCCCTCACTATGTATTTACCGTATTTCGATTCAGCCATTTTCAGTTTCTCCTTCTATTGAATAAATATTCCGTAAAATATTCCAACTAATCACGAGTCACTTATTTCCCAGAACTGTGAAACGGGTGAAACTCACGATTAGCCTGAGACACAAACTACATTATTAGACGGCTTTTTGTCAAATTGGACGGATTTTCATTAAGGACAAGATGATTATGCAACCGTTGTATGATGCACCCGGGGCCAGTTATTTCAATAATAGATACGTTAGTATCACAAAGTTTACTCGTAATGACCCCTTGTGGTCAATCATATCGTGTTAATGTAAATATATACGACTGTTTGTATTTAATAACAGGCAAAAAAGAATTATTAAAAATTCGCAATTGCGATGATAAGTTTACCATTTCATACATAGTGAAATAGAAATTAAGCAACGGTTAATAATTTTCACAGGCAGGATGTTATGAGTGAAGGTATCGATAACCATCAAATCAGAGAATTACTTACTACGATAGCCCAGGTGTCCCGCGGGAATTTTGATACCAGGATGATAACATCCGGTAAACATACTGTATTCGATTCTGTTGCTTCCGGGCTTAACATGATGATTAATGAAATCAGGTCAAGGAAGGAAGACCTGGAAGATCAGAAAGCAAAAATAAATTCCCTTAATGAAAGTCTGATAAAGGAAATCCGAGAACGCACGGAAGTCGAGAGTCT
>CAZBQL010000113.1:0-9184 GCA_964493985.1 uncultured Dehalococcoidales bacterium | reverse complement strand
CGGTCAGACTGATCGTCATCCCTGTTCCACTCGAGCTATGCAATACATGCCGTAAGATTCCCCCTGGATCACCAAATATTAATTTCTCGTTAAACTATAGAGATATTAGTCAATTGCTGATATAATCTGGGCAAAAAGTATGAAAGTGGATAACTATGGATAACAATACCGTAGAAAAGATCAGGGAACTCGGTATCAAAGTACGGGAAAATGTTGAGAAGGTAGTGGTCGGGAAAAGCGATGTCGTTGACCTTACTATCGTCGCCCTTCTCTGCGAAGGTCATATCCTGCTCGAGGATGTCCCGGGTATCGGTAAAACGGTCCTCGCCAAGTCGCTTGCCAGGTCATTAGATTGCGACTTCAAGCGGATACAGTGCACTCCTGACCTCCTGCCGTCCGATGTCACCGGAAGCTATATATTCAACCAGAAAACATCGGAGTTCGATTTCCGGCCCGGGCCGATAATAGCCCAGCTCGTCCTGGTAGATGAGATAAACCGCGCCACGCCCAGGACGCAGTCCGCTCTCCTCGAAGCCATGCAGGAATACCAGATCACCGCCGAAGGCGAGACAAAACAGTTGCCCCGACCGTTTATGGTCATCGCCACTCAAAATCCTATCGAACTCGAAGGTACCTTCCCTCTCCCGGAAGCCCAGCTTGACAGATTTTTAATGAATATAAGAATGGGCTATCCGTCTGAAACTGATGACCGGATTATACTCGATCGCTTCCGTAAAAACGATCCCCTTGTAGACCTGACTCCGGTGATTACCGCTGAAGACCTGCTGGAAATGCAGGCAGCCTGCCGTGACGTCCATGTAAACACCGATGTCGAGGACTATATCATCCGTCTTATCCACGCCACCCGCGAACAGGATTCCGTCCTGCTCGGAGCCAGCCCCAGGGCAATGCTTGCTCTCTACCGGGCTTCCCAGGCCCTGGCAGCCCTGCGTGGAAGGGGTTTTGTAATTCCCGATGATATCAAATACCTCGCCCCCGCTACACTGGGCCACCGGATTATTTCCCGGATGGAAAGCCATCTTCGCGGACAGACATCCGGAGAAACTCTCCAGCGTATCATCAACTCTGTATTCGTTCCTATCGAAGAAGAAGCCGGCAACAGGGAATCATAAGGCATGTCTATCAATTTACAGGACCAAATCGCGATTGAAGACCAGATCGCACTGAAGGCAGATGAAGCATCTTCGATACGGCGGGTAAATAAAAAGACGTTCAGCCTGCTGGTCGGGAACTACTGGCTCCTGTTCTCAGCGGTGTTATTGATACTGAGTGTAATTATAAACCAGATACCGCTTCTCCTTGTCTCACTCATCTTCTTTCTTACCGGCAGCATTGCCAGGATATGGGACAGGTACTGCCTGTCACGGATCGAATTCCGGCGTAAGCTCAGTTCTCAGAGAGCGTTCTTCGGTGATAAAGTTTACCTCGAAATTTCGGTAGCTAACAGGAAACCTCTGCCACTGCCGTGGTTTCAGATCGAAGAAGAGATACCGGCGGACCTTACCATTACCACGGAAAGCTCTCAGCGACCGGAGCAGGAACAAAATACCGGTATCAGGGAAGATTTAGCGAAGTACGGCTGGTATAACAGGGACAACCGGACAAATATCAGTCATAACATCTCTCTTGGCTGGTATAACAGGATAACCCGTCGATATCCGGTAACCTGCGACCGCAGAGGACTGTTCGCCTTCGGTCCTACACGAATTCGTTCGGGCGATCTTTTCGGTATTTTCAGTCGCGAATCTCACATAATGAAGCAGCACTACCTTATCGTGTACCCCAAAATGGTGCCGCTGGAACAGCTTGGTATCCCTTCACGCCAGCTTTTCGGTGATGTCAGGACACGCAGCCATATTTTCGAAGATCCTGTCCTGACAATGGGCATCAGGGACTACCATTTCGGTGACAGCCTGAAACGCGTTCACTGGAAAGCGACCGCCCGGACCCGTAAACTTCAGACCAAGGTTTTTGAACTCACCACCACCACAGATATCGCATTGTTCCTCGATGTTCGCACTACGAACCTTACAATCTTCGGTGTAGTGCCTGAACTGCTGGAACTGGCTATAGTAACGGCGGCATCGATTACGAACTACACGATTTCTTCCGGCTACAGGACAGGTCTATATGTCAACCAGAGGAAACGCTTCCCGGATGAGCCGATGAGAGTACCTCCCGGCCAGCATTCCGACCAGATGATGCATATCCTGGACGCACTTGCCCAGGTCACCGCTTTCGAAGCGATGCCCATAACAAGGTTTCTTCAAAATGAAAGCCGAAACCTGTCTTGGGGAACTACAATCATGGTTATATCCTCATACGTAACGGACGAATTATTATCCACCCTATATAGTATGAAACGCAGCGGACGTAAGATTGTCCTGGTTACAGTCGGTGATCAAACACCGGTCTCTTCAACGGATGATCTAACCGTGTTTAACGTCAGCGAAAGTATATCATGGCGGGATATAGATTCCGTATCACTGAGAGGGAGTTGATTTGGAAGCAGTCGTAAGTAAAAAAGCCCGGTTCGATGCTGTAGGAAATATCATCGCTCCTCTTGCCGTCATGCTGATGGAGGTATGCTGGGTCTACCCGTGGTTAATCTGGTCACGTGAACTCGAAGTATTTCCGTGGGATTACACTCCCCTGAATATTTTCTCACTTCTCGTTCTTATAATTGCTTCTTATGTTATTACCAGGTTCATTCCTTCTACAACCATGTTAATGAAATGGGTTAAATTAGCCCTGGTGCTTTTACTGATCGGGATTGTTATTCACCTTGAATACACCCCGGGCATGATTCCCTTCAGTGGCGAATGGCTGAAGTACATGTCACAACTGGTGATTGACAGTTTCACTACTCTTCATCCGGTCATTCCTGCAATAACCGCTTCGGTTTACCTGTGCTGGCGTGGAATGAGAATCGGCAGTTCTAGCACGTTTTCGAGTGATATTTACCGCTCATTTCTGTTTGGTCTTATTGCCACTATACTCCTGATTATAATCTGGGCAGCCGGACTGGGAACTTCCTCAAGTCTGATTTCTCTTGCGGGGCTTTATATTGCCGGCTTTTTCTTCTTCGGACTTCTGGCCCTTGCTTTAGGTAATTTCCTGAACGTACGCCAAAAACTTCTCAGAGAGCAATCGGCACCACTCTCCAGCAGACGGTGGCTGACGATACTGTTTTCGGTAATAGGAGGAATGGTTCTGATTGGATTCGGTATTGCCAGCCTGTTCTCTCCGGAACTTATCGATCAGGCTACAGGCGCCATCGGAGATATCGTCCACCGCCTGAATTACGCCCTGGAATACCTTGTGGTCCCCATTGGATATATCTTTGAAGTACTCTGGTACATAATGTCGTTTATATTTAACCTCCTGCGTTCAAAGACCACGTTTGAGGATTTCCATTTCCCGGAACTTGATGAGATAGAAGGATTCGAGGAAGCGCCACCTGCACCGGCCAGTGATTTCGACTATATGATTATTGTTAAGTGGGCTGTTTTCATACTCCTCGCAGCTTTTGTGCTGTTCCTTCTTTATAGAGCCGCCAGACGTTTCCAGTCAAAATACTCAGATACCGGTGTGGAGGAATATAGTGAATCATTATGGAGCTGGCTTGGATTTACCGCTGATATCCGCATGTTTTTCAGCAGACTCTTTGAAAGCTGGTTCGGCAGCAGGATAAGACGGCTGAGAAGCAGGGTAGCAACCGTCGGTCATAAAGAAACGGTTTACCCCGATGATATGGATATCCGGGAAATCTACCGGCATGTGCTGGAAGAAAGCGGAAATGCGGGCTTTAAACATCATTCTTACGAAACACCCTATGAGTACGCGGGAAGACTGGATTCCACCATACCCGGCATCGATGAGCAGGTGGACGACATTACCGAACTGTATGTCAATGCCCGTTACGGTGAATCCAGGCTGAAAGAGTGGGAAACGGAGCACGCCAACATCCTTTTCCGCCTGTTACGCAGGATACTCCGTAAACCTGAAACGAAACCGGGAGATCCATTTATCTCCTGATTACCGGGGACACTACGCTTTTATACTCCGGCTTAATAGTATGTTATACTGTGAAAATTATATTTTATTTTTCCCGGGAATAGCATCACGAAAGGAATTTGTGCCAGAGGATTTTAATGCTGAAGATATTGCACAGAAAGAAGCAGGAAGAAACGATAACGCAACCGGAAACATCTCCCACTCAACGGTTCGAGAGGAAATTCTTCATCCTGCCCAAAAATATCGGATTCGCATATTCTCTGCTGAGACAGTTCTGTCGTCCTGATAAAGATTACCCGGTAAGTACCGTCCACAGCCTGTATTTCGATACAATCGACCTCGACCAGTACAATCGGTCCGCTTCAGGTGATTTCAATAAAAACAAGGTAAGGATCCGCTGGTATGACGAGGAAAGCATTGAAGTTAATTCCCTACCGGTATTTATCGAGCTTAAGACCAGGCAAGGATTCGCAAGTTCCAAGCAGCGTGAAAGGATGTTCGTTCCGGTAGAAGATATAGAACTGTCGCGGCTTGTTAAAGGAATCGTATCGAGGACAGTTCTCAACAACACAATAGCCGGATTCGGTTATATCCCGGAGTCACCGCTGCGTCCCGTTATCAAGGTTTCCTATAACCGCTACAGGTTTACGGAAATGCTGACAGGTACCCGTGTATCTCTGGACTATAATATTCACTCCACGATAATCGCTCCGGACCTGGGCCGCCGCGAACATGACCTGCGACTTGAAGGCGGTGTGGTAGAGGTCAAAGGACCGTCGATAGAATTACCCGTTACTCTCAGGAAAATGAAAATACTGGATACTGACTGGAGTCGGTTTTCCAAGTACAGTAATTGTATAGATTCGCATTTATCGGATCCCGGTAGTCTGGCCAGGTTCGGACCGCCGGGTAGAATACTCGAACGATAGAGAGGAGGAGAACTATAGTGTTTGATCAATTTGTTTCCTTTTTCGATAATCTGCAGTCTCCGATCACCATACCAGAAGCCGTAATAGCAATCGGTTTTTCTCTTCTGGCTTCCATTGTCGCTTACCTGATGTACCAGCTTTTCTACGGTTCACGGTATATCGGCGCCGGCGTGCACCGTACCTTCCTTATCGGAGGACCTGCCGTTACCACCCTGTTCCTCGGAATCCAGGTCTCCATACCCCTGTCACTCGGTCTGCTTGGCGCGTTATCGTTCGTTCGTTTCCGTACACCGATCAAAGACCCCGCTGAAATAGGTTTTCTCCTGCTGCTTATCGCGTCATCGATCGGAGCTGCTACGAATAACTACCTGGTGACAATTATTCTCTTTGTGCTGGTGTTCATTGTACTGGGAGTACAGTGGCTGGTACGCAATAAGTTTAACCTCTTCAGCAGGGGCAGCCTGATAATTTCACTCGACCAGGCATCGTTTCCCGGACTGGAGTCCAGGTTGACAACTTTCCTTAAAACCAGTCTCGGAGGTCTCCGCCTTGATACGATGTCGGTACTCGAAGACCGCGTAAGCCTGAATTACCAGTACCGCCGTAAATCCGATTTCGACTGGACAGCCTTTACCAGCGAGCTAAATGAAATGGCCGGTGAATCAAACATAGAAATATTTATAGGGTAAGCAACCTGTCATCCTGAAAACGCCTTTGGTCCGCCACAGGCGGAAAATCTCAGGACAAAAGTATTTACCCCGTTGATACTTGTCCTTGATTCACGGTATAATTCTACTGTGCATTTTTCTTATTCCCATAATAAACTCAGACCGGGAGTCTCTGTGCGAAATACCCGGTAAAGCTAATCCAGGAGGTATTTACCATTGACCAGTAATGATTTTGACAAGTTCAGGGGTTCGGATACGTACGTTACGTCGGAACCTCTGCGTAACGCCGTGAACGTCTCGATCGCCCTCGGCAGACCGCTTCTTATCAGGGGAGAGCCCGGTACCGGCAAGACATTGCTTGCCCACAGTATCGCAGAAGGACTCGATAAGGAACTTATTATCTGGAATATCAAGTCGACCACCAAGGCACAGGAAGGTCTTTATATCTATGATACCGTCCAGCGGCTGAACGACAGCCGTTTCGGCGATAAAGATATCTCCGATATAGCCCAGTACATCAAGAAGGGAAAACTCGGCCAGGCTTTCTCCTCTCCCGAGCAGGTCGTCCTACTTATCGATGAAATCGACAAGGCCGATATCGAGTTCCCTAACGACTTATTGAATGAACTCGATGAAATGAGTTTTTACATTCCTGAGACGAACGAAAACGTCGCAGCCGTACACAGACCCATAACCATTATCACCAGCAACGCTGAAAAAGAACTCCCGGACGCCTTCCTGAGACGGTGTATCTTCCACTTCATCGAATTCCCTACACCGCAATTAATGGAAGAAATCGTAAAAGTCCACTTCCCCGATATCCAGGACAACTTAATGAGAGAAGCGATGAAGGTATTCTACCAGTTAAGGGAGGTAGAAGAGTTCAGAAAGAAACCGTCCACCAGCGAGTTGATCGACTGGATTCGCGCCTTAATGATCGGACAGGTACCTCACAAAGACATATCGAAGGAAATCCCGTTTGCCGGTACATTACTGAAAAAGGAGACCGACTACGAACACTTCACATCGAGTTACCTTACCCGTATTGCCAGTAACAGTATACTCCGGCGGTAAATATTACTATGTTCACTCACTTTTTTTACACCCTCCGCAAGAAAAAGGTCCCGGTCACCATCACCGAGTGGATGACCCTTATGAAAGCACTCGATAACGGTTATATAGGAAACCTTACTGATTTCTACTACCTCGCTCGAGCGATACTGGTCAAGAGCGAATCTTACTTCGACCATTATGATATCGCTTTCCAGGAATGTTTCCAGGGCCTTGAAGGCTCTGCTGAAATCGAAGACAAGATACTCGAGTGGTTGAGCAATCCTCTAAACGATGTGTTGAACGACCTGAGGGAAGGCTCCGAACTGTATGATGGCCTTGGCCTGAGTGAATTGATCGAAGAGATGAAGAAGAGGATGGAAGAGCAGGATGAGCAGCATGACGGCGGGGACAAATGGATAGGCCGAGGAGGACGATCTCCTTTCGGTCATTCCGGTGTTAATCCCATGGGTATCAGGATAGGCGGTGAATCGAAAGGCAAAGGCGCTATCCAGATAGCTGCAGAGAGGCGATTCAAGAATTACCGCAGCGATCTCACCCTTGATATACGCCAGATAAAACTCGCTCTCAAAGGTCTCCGGCAGCTTCTCCGCACTGGTCCCGAAGATGAACTCGACCTGGATGAGACAATCCAGGCGACCGCCAACAACCTTGGCGATATCGAATTGATATGGCGCCGCAGCCGGAAAAATGCCATAAAGGTACTTTTACTTATGGACGTGGGCGGTTCGATGGACCCGTTCGCCCAGACGTGCAGTCTCCTGTTTTCCGCCGCCAATTCAAGCAGTCATTTCCGGGATTTCCAGTACTATTACTTCCACAACTGCATCTACGACAACCTGTATAAAAATATCGAAAGGTTCGATGGTATCAGCACCGCCCACCTGCTGGAGGTCATTGATTCCGACACCAAGTTAATTGTCGTTGGCGATGCCCGGATGGGGACCTGGGAATTGACCGAGAAATACGGAGCGATAGACTATTACGAGCGTAATGAGCAGCCGGGCATTTACTGGCTGAAACGCTTCGCGCACCACTTCAGCCACCGCGTCTGGCTCAATCCGGACGACGAACGAGTCTGGATTCACCCTACCGTCAGGGCTATCGGTCAACTCTTCCCTATGTACCCTCTCACCATCGACGGACTTAATGAAGCCGTAAAAAAGCTGATTGTCAAACGGTAGAAGACAAATCCTAATATCGAAATTCTAAATCCTAAACAAATACGAATACCAAAATACAAAAGTTTTGAAAATTAGATATTTGATATTGTTTAGAGCTTAGAGATTAGGATTTAGTATTTTCTCTTTACCTCATCACAGTAATGTCTCTATCCTTGAGTTCCTCTATCACTGCCACAGATTTTTCATCAAGAGGATTGCCTGACAATACAGAAAGGTCCTTAAGGCCGGTACAGCCGAGTAATGGAGACAGATCTGATATTTCGTTCGAGCGTAGATCAAGTATTTCAAGATTCTTCATTGATCCCAGCGGTGAAACATCCGATATTAGATTCGTGTTCAGGTAAAGTATCTTTAGATTATCGAGTTCCGATAAGGGAGAAAGATCGGTAACCTCATTCGCGTTCAGGTTCAATTCCTCGAGACCGGTAAGCGAAGTCAGCGGAGTGAGATCGTTCACCTGGTTTGAAGTGCCCGGAACATCCTCGCTTCTGAAAAAGCGGTTTGATGGCGGTATATAACCAAGAGCGAGTGTCTTTAAACCTTTACACGATGCAAGCGGAGAAATATCCCATATTTCATTACGCGCAAGGTCCAGCGTCACCAGCACATCCAGAGAACTGAGAGGAGAGATATCACTAATATTATTCTGACTTAAATCAAGTTCACCAAGGTTTGTCAAATTCGAAAGTACCGAGATATCTTTAATCAAATTTGTAGACAGGTCCAGGGAGTTCAGATTGGACAATGAACCCAGGGGTGAGATGTCGATAATCTGATTGCTGCTCAGGGCCAGGGTTTCCAGTATACTCAATGAAGCCAGCGGATTAAGGTCGTTGATCTGGTTGCCGGACAGCTTGAGAGTATTGAGTAAGGTTAACGATTCAAGAGGAGTCAGGTCCACTATCTGGTTATTACTCAGGTCCAGGAATGCAAGGTTAATACAATATTCCAGTCCGGACAGGTCCATAATCATTCCTACGGAACCCTCGATTCCCTCCATTAATTCCATGTTAGCGTTTAATGTTATAATCTCTTCCAGTTCCCACGGGTAGATGATTCCTTCCGGTTTATCGATGGCATCTCTTACCAGCTCTTCAAGATAAGGGTCTGTAAAACTGACGCTCTTGCTGCCGCAAGCGGGAAGCATAGTAGAAATCAATGTTATGCTGAAAAATAGCAGAAACAGACAGTACTTTTTCATAGTTTTCGAGTTCCGGTACTGGTATACCGTGCGACAAGTATAAATTGATGAGTCTTGAGTGTCAAGAACGGATTAATATGGTATCGATGTTCT
>CAZBQL010000112.1:0-9192 GCA_964493985.1 uncultured Dehalococcoidales bacterium | reverse complement strand
AATAAAGCATCATAATTACTCAATGCCACTGGAGGAAAGGTCATGAAAGAATACGAATGCGTCCAGGTTAAATCATCATAAGAATATAGCTGAAATGATACAGAAATACCAGGTCCAGGGATGGAGACTCCACACCTACCAGGCAACCGGTAAGGGAACACTTATCACGCACTACCTGCTGTTTGAACGCGAATAACTAAATTTCTTTCGCAAGTCTTACATCTATTGACTAACCGATAACCGGAATGATAGAGTCTCTTGTATGAACGGCATATGACGTGTCAACTCTATATTAGTCCGCACTTCCGTTGATTCTACGCAGTTACTCCAAACTACGCTATCGTTGTTCGCCATCTCCGGTCGTCATCAGGGCTTCATGGAGGTGGTGGAATAGTGAGTTTCAAGACTGTTATCCACCTGCTGTTCGCATACCACTTTTTCGGCGACCTGATTCTCATCTATGCCGTAGACAAGCTGTTCCTGCTTTCCAGGAACATTTCTATACAGGAAATAGCTACTCTGGTTGCTATCTGGAGTGGACTTACCATCCTGCTGGAAGTTCCGACTGGCGCACTCGCCGACCGGTGGAGCAGGAAGTACACCCTCGTCCTGTCCGGTCTGTTTTATTCACTCTGTTATGTGACATGGATATTCAGCTACTCCTTCTGGCTTTTTGCCCTGGGATTTCTATTCCGTACACTCGGCGGTACGCTCGAATCCGGTACGTTGCAGGCATATACCTATGACTTCCTGAAAAGACACGGAAAAGAAGATGACTTCGAGAAAATATGGGGAAGGTGTATTACCCTCAGGGTGATAGGTACTGCCATTGCAGTCGCTCTCGGTGGTTTTCTGAGTGAGATATCATATACACTCGTACTGATTTTCTCAGCATTATCACCGCTTGTAGTCACAATTATTGCGTTTCTGCTTCCAGAGGTTAAATCAACGAACGAAGAAACCGGCAAAAGTTATTTTTCATATTTCCGCGGCGGACTGAAACAGGCTTTTTCCAACAAAGTTATCCTGAAAATAATGCTGTACTCGGGCATAATCCTGGCAACACTCGGGCTCCTGGAGGAATACGACCAGGTCCTGATATCGGAGCGACTTGGTTTTTCGAACACATTTATCGGTATATGGGCGGCGGCATCCGTCTGCATCAGCAGTGTCGGGTCATTTTTTGCCCATCGATTGAAGAATCTCGGCTGGCGGGTATTGTGGATAATTGGGGTGGCATCCGGAACCGGTCTTATAGTTATCGCTTTTGTCCGAAATACGGTGATTCTCGGCTGTCTCCTGGTTAACTGCATCTCGCTCCTTCTCGCCCTTGTGACTATCGAGGGAATGATACAGAGAGAAATAAAAACCCAGGAACGCGCTACCATAACCTCGGTTAACGGTGTCGTGGGTGAAATTGGAACTGTCATTTTCAGTCTCTTTGTCGGTTTCATAGCCAACAGATTCGGAATTCATATCGGTTATGGAGTTCTTGGCATCATAGTCCTGGTGTATATATCGATACAATTCCTTATTGGGTTTAGAAGATAATTCCTTGACCTAATAATCCCCAGCATGTATATTTGGAGAGTCAGGTACGTCATGCACATCGGTGTTTGTACAATCAGGCTGAGGATCCCGGAGAACGGCTCTCTGAAAGACAAGCGCCGCGTGCTCAAATCCATCACGACCAGAGTAAGGAACAAGTTCAACGTCTCGATTGCGGAAGTCGGCGATAATGATACCTGGCAGATCGCTACTCTCGGTATTACCTGTGTCAGCAATGATAAAAGACATGCCAACGAGATAATTTCGAAAGTAGCAGCTTTTATTTCCGAAGCTCGTTTTGAAGCGGAAGTCCTGGATTTCAGTACTGAGATAATTCCAGTGTTTGACATATAGACTGAACATCCTCCTTCGAATACCTGGAGACAAGATACCCGGTGGATACAAAGACATTTATCACTTACCTTCAATCTCAGCCAACTTATAATGGCCAGGTGGCTCATATCGAGCATATCCAACCACGTGAAGCTCTTACCGCCGACCTGGACCAACCGCTTTCTCCCGCCTTACAGACACGCCTGGACAAAAAATGGATAACATCGCTCTATACCCACCAGGCTGAAGCGGTTAATAACGCCCGTCAGGGTAAAAACGTGATGGTAGCAACCTCGAGCGCTTCCGGCAAAAGCCTGTGCTATAACCTTTCCGCCCTGGATACACTGCTGAACACGCTGGATGGACGGGCACTTTACCTCTTTCCTACAAAAGCCCTTGCCCAGGACCAGCTTCGTGTCCTGAGAGAGATGTTTACTCCCGAGCCTTTCAGAGAACGTGAATTCTCCACCTTCGACGGTGATACTCCCTACGGGGAGAGAAACGATATCAGGAAACGGGCAAAGGTAATCCTGACCAATCCCGATATGCTGCACGTCGGTATAATGCCGAACCATACTTCCTGGTCGAGATTTTTCCGCAACCTGAAATACGTCGTTATCGATGAAGCCCATACGTACCGTGGAGTATTTGGCTCTCACGTTGCCGGAGTAGTGCGCCGACTCCGCAGGCTCTGCCGGTACTACGGCTCGGAACCTCAGTTCATACTCTGTTCAGCCACCATTGCCAATCCCGGCGAACATGCCGAAAAACTCACCGGTCTGCCCTTTACCGTAGTCGATAATGATGGATCCCCGCACGGGCAAAAGGATTTCGTCTTCTGGAATCCTCCGATAATCGACGAAAAGAAGAATACCCGCCGCAGCTCCAACAGTGAAGCGACCTTCCTGTTCACGGAACTGGTAAACCAGAGTGTACGGACTCTCACCTTCGCCCTGAGCCGCCGCCTGACCGAACTTATCTACAGTTACTCGCGAGACCGACTTGCCGAACTCAATCCGCCGCTGGCGCGAAGGATCAGCGCCTACCGTGCCGGCTATCTCCCCGAAGACAGGCGAAGGATAGAAAAAGAATTGTTCGGAGGGCAGTTACTGGGAGCCGTGGCTACCGTTGCACTTGAACTCGGTGTAGATATCGGTGATCTCGAAGCAACCGTGCTGACCGGTTACCCCGGCAGTATTGCCAGCACATGGCAGCAAGCTGGAAGAAGTGGGCGCGGTAGAGAACCTTCGATGAGTTTCCTCATCGGACTGGACAATCCGCTCGATCAGTATTTCATGCACCACCCGGAATCTTTTTTCCAGAAAAGCGTGGAGAACGCCCTGGTCAATCCCGACAACCACTATATTCTCCGCGCCCACCTGCTGTGTGCTGCCTGGGAGTTGCCCCTGACAGCGAATGATGAGCAGTATTTCGGTGCTCACCTCATGGAAGAACTCGAAGGACTGAAAAACGAAAGTATGCTGAGGGAGAAAAACCGGAAATGGTATCTCGCCCCAAGTATCTCATACCCGGCACAGTCGATAGGCATTCGCTCTACCGGAGGTGAGGACTACGCCGTAATAGATACCTCTACCGCGTCGCTGCTTGAAACTGTCGATTCTGCTGTCGCCTTCTTCCAGATACACCCAGGCGCTATCTACCTCCACCAGGGGACGCCGTATTTTATCAACGAACTCGACCTTCGCGGTCACACTGCATATGCCACCGCTACCGATGCCGTATACTACACCCAGACCAAGGAAATAGAAGACCTGCGGATAAAGAAGACACTGAAAAGCCGAGATGCCGGAAAGTCGACGGTATACCTCGGCGAAGTGCAGGTTACCAATAACGTCGTCGGATTCAAAAAGAAACTCCAGTACACCGAGGAGGTTATCGGCGAAGAGCCGCTTACGCTTCCGCCTATCGAGTTTCCTACCGTGTCTTTCTGGTTCGACCTTCCCATCGAGACCGTCCAGAAAATAACCGAAGCCGAGATGGATTTTCCCGGTGGTCTTCACGCCACAGAACACGCAGCCATTTCCATGCTTCCGCTGTTCACGCTGTGCGATCGTAATGATATCGGCGGGGTATCCACCGCATTGCACCCGGATACCGGACGGGCGCAGATATTCATATATGACGCCTACCCCGGTGGAATAGGCATCGCTGAAAAAGGCTACGAGATAGTGGAAGACCTCTGGAAAGCTACGCTGCAGGTGGTCTCCGAATGTCCCTGCCAGGACGGATGTCCAAGCTGCATCCAGTCGCCAAAATGCGGGAATAATAACAAACCCCTCGATAAAAAAACAGCCCTTGTTCTCCTTAAAGGATTATTACCTGAAAGTTAAGAAGTGAATTATGCCATACACTGGAAGGTTGTTAAATGAGTAATTCAGTGAGTTCAGGCAATTACCTGACAGGGAAAAAGGATTATGAACCCTTTCCGATGAGAAAACTCAAACGTGTGGATATTCCGACCACACTGGTTACCGACAATATACAAAGAATCGATTCTCGAGAGAATGCCTTTACTAAAGCACATCGTGGTGATTACGGACCGGCCGTAGCAAAAGAAGCTCCACATGCAGCCACCAAAGACCCGCTGGGCATTTCACTTGCCGATATACGTCGCTATGTAGCCAGGACTGAAAAGAATCAGGTATCCCTCGAAACCGCGCCTGTGCCGGAAAACCCGGAAATGCTGACTCGCTTCATTAAACGCCTGGGTTATTTTCTCAGGGCAGATATAATGAGTGTGAGTCGTGTCCCCGAATATGCAGTGTACAGCCATGATATGCAGGGCAATGAGATTAATATCGATTATAAGTATGCTGTTGTAATCGTGATGGCCAAGGAATACCAGACGCTTGCTGCGTCGAACGGATTCGACTGGATAGGCCTTCCGTTGAGTTATGACCTGTATCTTCGTCTGGCTGTGATATCCGAAGCAATGGCTAATTATATCAGGCGTCTTGGCTACCCGGCTTCGGCAGAATACACGGGGAAGATGCCTGAAGGATGCCGTGTTTTATTCGCCCCCCTTCTTCTCTGGTCAGGTATCGGAGAGGTAAGTCGTGCCGGGATCATACTTAACCCATACCTCGGAATGCATTTTAAAGCTGCCGTTGTTCTCACCGATATGCCCCTTGTTCCCGATAAACCGATTGATTTCGGCCTGCAGGATTTTTGTCAGAAATGCCTTATCTGCGCCGACTACTGCCCGGGAAATGCTATTCCACATGGTGATAAGACCATGCATAACGGCTATGAAACCTGGAAACTTAACGAACAGCGCTGCCACAGTTTCAGAGTGATGAATAAAAAGGGAACATATTGCGGAAGGTGTATAAAGGTGTGCCCGTGGACCAGACCGAATACTTTTTCGCACAATCTTGTTCGATTTGCAGTCCAGCGTTCTGGAATTGCCCGAAGGATTGCCATCCAGTCCTCGAGATTACTCAAACCGGATAAAGCTTGCTCAGAGGAAAAGTGGTGGTTCGACCTCGAGGAGGTAGAAGGCAAGCTGAGAATTCCGCCAGGGCTGGAATAAATCGCCTGAAACACCTTATCCTTCACCTGTTTTCCGTGTTATAATCACCCTGCATTTCTATGAAATATTGGAGGTAGATATGAACGTAATATGGATAGTATCAGACACGGTACGGCGTAAGGACGTTGGCGTCTATGGGAATAAGGTTGTCCGTACTCCGAATATCGATGCCCTCGCTGCGAAGTCGGTACGTTTCGACCGCTATTACGGCGCTTCTTTCCCGACGATGCCGACCCGCGCCGATTACATGACCGGCAAATGGACACTCTCCTTCATGCAGTGGGTACCGATCCCTCCCGGACATGTCCTGCTTGCCGAACTTCTCCGCGACAATGCCGACGTTCACACCGTCGGGATAGTCGACACTCCCTTTTTCATCCGAGACGGAATGAATTACGACCGGGGATTCACCACCTTCGTCGAGATACCCGACCATTATTTCGTCGCCAAGGGCGGTTACAATCCACCCCACAGCCCCTACCGTAAAATGCTTGAACGTCGTCCGAAAGATCCACTTGATTCCGAATGCTTCGCTCCGAAGACCTTTAACAAGGCTATGGAGTGGCTAACCCTTAACTATAAGGAGGATTTTTTCCTATACATCGATACCTGGGACCCTCACGAGCCGTGGAACGCCCCGCTTTACTACACCGAACCATACTGGCCTGGCTATGACGGCGAACAGATAATGCCCTTCTATAAGAACTGGAAAGAGCAGCCCGGATTTACCGAAGAGATGCTGAAAAAAGCCCATGCTGCCTATCTCGGCGAGATAAGTATGGTGGATGCCTGGATAGGCAACCTGCTAAAACAGGTAGAGTACATGGGCCTGATGCAAAATACCGCCGTTATATTTACGACCGACCATGGTTTCTATTTCGGCGAACATGATATTTTCGGGAAAATGGTCTTCGATAACAAGCAAGATTTACCGGAAGAAGTAACACGTCACCCCGGAGCCTGGGCGCGTTCGCCCCTCTATGAAGAAATAGCCGCGATCCCACTGACCATCTATATACCAGGTGTCAAACCTGGAGTATACGAAGGCCTGGCCTCGGCGGTCGACATGATGCCTACCATCCTTGACCTCTTCGGGCAGGATATACCGTCATACGTGGAAGGTAAATCATTACTGCCAGCAGTCAGGGACACGAGCACACCGGGGCGCGAGGTTGTCTTCACCGCCTGTCCGTTCATAAACGCCGGAGACACCGACCAGCTTGTCGACCATCTTTTGCGCAGATGCGTAGTTCCGTCAATGACAACCGTCACAACCGACGAATGGTCATTCCTTCACGATTGTGCGCCGGGCGGTTCGGAGTTATACAACCTGAAATCCGATCCCGACCAGTTGAACAATGTTATCGGTCAGCATCCTGATATCGCCCGTGACATGCACAAATACCTGGTCGACTTTATGCGTGAGACGAACGTACCGCAAAGGCTCCAGGAACCACGTCTTGAATTAAAATTATAAGGAAAGGTACTGGACATTTATTAGGAATAGAGACGATCTGATAAAACACTGGAAAGAAGAGGAACAAAAACCGTTCAAAGGGTGGGATTTTTCTTATCTTGACGGTAAAATGCAGATCGAATCTCCTCCCTGGTCCTATAAATCGAGAGCTGTTGAACTAATGCACTCGTGTTCTTCTATGCTCGATATAGGAACCGGAGGTGGAGAGTTACTGCTGGAAATGAAACCAGACTGGCCGGAAAAAGTAGCAGCCATGGAAGGTTATCCACCCAATGTTAAACTGGCTCGAGAACAACTTGAACCACATGGTGTAAAGGTTTACGATGTCGGCGGTTCAACTGAACATTTGATGCCTTTTGAAGATGAGGAGTTTGAACTGGTCCTGAACCGCCATTCCGGGTTCCATCCTGGTGAAGTGGCTCGAATTCTGGCGTTAGGAGGCACCTACCTTACCCAGCAGGTCCATGGCCTGTCATCACTCGATCTGATGACTTTCTTTGATACTAAACCACAATGGCCTTTCGCCACTCCAGAATTCTATATTCCTCTGTTGGAAGCAGCGGGGCTGATAATTCAGGACCTTAGAGAATGGTCGGGAAAAATGTCTTTTACCAACATCGGGTCGCTGGTTTATTACCTTACAGCAATTCCGTGGACTGTTCAGGGATTTTCGGTAGTAACTCACAGTGAATACTTGCTTCGTCTGCAACAAAAAGCAGAAGGCGGTGAAGAACTATCCTTCACGATAAGACGGTACCTGATTGAAGCATACAAAAAGTCTGTGTAACGATCTGCGACCTCTGCTACTGGGAAACATTTAGTACAACGCGATTGATAAATTCCCTGAGTGAATGCTTGAGCTCTTCAGGACGGAACAGCCAGATAAAGTGCTCGGCATCGATAGTTTTATAGACAGCATTGGGCATGAGATTTGCTATCTGTTCCCCCGGCCAGCCCGGCCTGATATCATCCGCCCCGTGAATAAAGAGGGCGGGTATTTCCAGTTCAGATATTTTCTTTAGAAGATCAGGATTCTTGATATATTCGAACCAGGAACCATTCCCCTGCCGGTTGACCTCATCATTCCCTGATCGAGCTTCGGGTGGAGATTTTTCACCTCTCTCCTCCCGGTTTTTGTGATATTCCCGGCTCCATTCTCTATCATGCTGTATGCCGTTTCCGGCAATATAGATCAAACCGAGTACATTATCTGGATACTCAATGGCGTAAGACAGGGCAAGGTTAGCCCCCCAGGAATGACCACCCGTAATCCATTTCTCTACGCCGTAATGCTTACGAATACTTTCAAGATCGAGTAAACAGGTCTCCAGGTCATAAGGAGGCATATGTTCCGACCTTCCGCATCCTCGCTGCTCGAACCTGATCACCTGAGCCAGATCATCGATCATACCCGCAACCGGACCCAGATAGTCGGCACATCCCGGTCCTCCGTTGCATAGAAGTATGGGAATGCCGGTTCCCTGTGTAACTGTCCATATCCTGGCATTATTACTGACAATATATGTTTCTTTTACCTTCGCCAACATACGCTAATCAGCATATCAGCAGACATACATGTTGTCAAACTATTGACTCAGAAAACAAGCGCAGGGACTACTTGTCAGCAGCGTTCAGTGGTAATAGAAACCTGCCTTAAAGAACACCTTCAGCCGCAGTTACCCTGCCGTCACGCCGGAACTCTACGAGTATTCGCTGTCCTTCCTGCATACTCGCAATAACGCGTTCAAGGTCATTGGCTTTGGTTATACTCTGCTTGTTTACACGCGTTATAATATCACCCTGCTTCAAGCCTATTCTCTGTGCGGCCGAGCCCGGCTTGGTACCACCAATATACGCGCCGGAGGTTATTCCCGTACCCTTCTTTACTGCTATCTTTGCTGCATCAGCTATAGAAGCTCCGAAAGACGGTTTTTTACCCCTGGGTTTGCTTGAAACAAGCTGCTCCAGTCGCTGTCGATCGAATCCAACCACTATCTCTCCATCGAAGACCGTCACCGGAACTCCCATCTGCCCCGTATTATTCACCAGTTCCCGGGCATATGTTTGATTACGGGAAACGTCCCGCTCTTCGTAATTTACTCCTCTCTGTGAAAGAAACTGTTTCACCATATCACAGTAGGGTCAGGTCGGACTTGAATAAACTATAACGCTCATTTTATTTCCTCTTTTTGTATATCAACTTTTTAATAAAAATTATACAAAAAGAGATCCGGATTATCTGTGACAAATGTCTAATAGTATCGGATTATTAGTCCTGGCA
>CAZBQL010000111.1:0-9521 GCA_964493985.1 uncultured Dehalococcoidales bacterium | reverse complement strand
CGCAAAGTCATAACTTATCAAGATGGTGGTATAGTGGACAATCAAAGAAAAGAACAGTTCCATCACGAATAGTATTGCAAATACGTTCGAAAGGTGTCTTTGGCTGACCGAAAGGCCGGACAGACAGCTTTCGTCGTAAGCAGAGACGCTTCTGGCATCGAACGGCCAATGAAAGAATTCGACAGTGAGGATATTAGAAGGTGTCCGAAAATGTAAGGCTGGCACAGCCTTCAAAGCCTGTCTTTGTTTTACTCCCGTTATATTTTGAGTTGAAGTGACCGAATGATCTACTTCTTTGTTACCTACCCATACCTTGAAACCAATGTTACGGAGTTGTTGTGACAAATGGTCTCTTGTCCTTATGACAGATTACCTGTATCGTATTGCGACCTGACATAGCTGCTGTGGGCATGCCGCCTCCTGGATTTACCCACTGCCCCGCCATGTAAAAGTTGTCCAGTCCGGGGAGGGTCTTTCTCATGGACGAAGTAAAAGACTCGGCACTGAACATCCATCCTTCGTAGCTGCCCCGCCAATTACCAGTATAACGCACCCATGTCATGGGAGTGGCGACATCTCGCATTTCAACCTTCGAGGCAAAACCGGGGAAACGCTTATCGAGTGCAGCGACTACTTCATCGGCAATACGCTCTTTTTCAGCTTTATATTTTTCCGGCTCTTTATATATATTCTCCCAATAGTCATAATCAGTTTCGAATTGAACTTTAACCACAGTTTTACCTTCCGGTGCCAGGGTGGGGTCGTAGTTGTAATTGAGGACTCCCAATCTGTGGTGTTCCTTACCGGCAATGTTTATAGGGGTTTCCAGGGGAAAGGACAGTCCGGCTACGGAAGAGGGTATTTCATCGACACGACTTGCCACACCCAGACCGATGTATACAAGAGGTGAAAAGAGGTCTGGATTATCATACCGTTTTCTAATAGTATCGTCGATATATTTCCCCTCAAGCATATCAAAAATGGTTGTGCGACCGTCAGCGGCTGAAACGACCCAGTCGGCGCGGTGCTCCGAACCGTCAGCCAGTTTGATGCCAACTGCTTTGTCATTTTCAACTAATATTTTCTTAACTCTTGTCTCGAAATGGATTTCACCGCCCAGGGCTCGGTAGCGTTCTTCAAGAGAGTGGACGAATTCAAGAGCGCCGCCAATAACATAACCGGCTGCTTTATTGTGCTGCAAGCCGAGTACCCATAAGATCATAAACATAGGCCAGGAATCATCGCCGAAAGCGGAAGTCAATGTCTGATGTAGATAGGGATTTTTAAAACGATTGCAATAATCACCAACGGATATCTTCATCCATTTTCTCATGAGCATTAACATGGGAATCATTTTGACTGTCTTGATTTTATCGAAAAAATTGGCAAGTTCGGATGGTTTATCAACAGGCATATCCATGCGGGAGAAAGCACGTATTCCTTGAGTTAATTCCCTGATAATATCTTTATCTTCCGGAGAAAGCTCCAATAAGTACCGCTCAAAATGGTCGGCATCACAATAAATAGTGAATGCTTTACCATCTTTATCTTCGAAGGTGGAATACTGGTCATGGTTATAGATTTTCCACTTCTGTGCCGCGCCGAGTTCTTCCCAGAATTTATGCATGCTTGTTCCCGGTCTGCTGCCTACCAGCCAGTTCATCGCGCCGTCGATAGTGTAGCCCTTTCGTTCCCAACCGGTACAGACGCCGCCTGCTATTTTATGCATCTCAAAAACGGAAGTCTTATAGCCGTTCATACGACCGTAACACCCGGTCGCCAGACCGGTTAGTCCACCACCGATGATAATAATTGACTTATCCATTGTGTAATTCCTTTCAGAAGCAATAGTCTTTTTTTTACTACAAGTTCTCTTCCAATATTTACTCCCGTTTGAAGAATCTTACCGCATTAATTACCTGAGCCATCACGCATATCTTTCCGATACAGGGATTCTTCTCAAAGCTTTTTCTCCCTCTTTTGTTAAAAAATATCCACCTTCTTTATTAACTACTAATCCTTTTTCAACTAGCTCATTGAACAATGAGTCAAGGTTCTTTGTAAAATCGTATCCTTTTAAGAAACCAAATTGGTCAACAAAAGGGAGACCTTCCGTTGAGAAGCTATCTGCGTACCTGGCAGCGATTTCCTCTCGTCTGTTCGTTTCTTGTAACGAAAAGAGAATCCACCCCTTGAGATAATTATTCCTGTGATTCTCCACAATCCTTTCCTCGATTCTGACGAAACGTGAAATATCCAGATCAGCCCCTTTAGCTACCTTTAATGTCTCAATTGCCAGCCCAATAGCTGATTTCAGAATCATAATGGCAACACATAAGGCGACAATGGAATCGACAATGAATATATTGAATCGTGCAAATACGATGCCGATGAGTACTGCAATGGCTATGAAAACATGGTTCTTGCTATCTATAGATTGTGAGATCAAGGATAGGCTGTACGTCCTTTTACCGACGGCATATTGGTATACACTCATCAGATAGCAAGCTAGTCCAGAGACAATAGCAGCGACGATAGTTATTACACCTGCATCGACTACCTCCGAGTGGATTAACCTTAAAACTGCCTCATATCCGATCCAGCCAACGGTAACGAACATCATAAGCAAAATAAAAACCGTGGAAATAAGCTCTTTCTTATATCTAATCCCCAGGAATACAACTACCGCCGATACCACGTCTACCATATTGTCAAAGCCATCGGCAATTAATGCCATGCTATTGGAGAGAAAACCCACTCCCAGCTTCAAAATTGACAATAGCAAATCGATAATTATGGAGAGTTTAGCTGCATTCTCTCCTTTTGCGAAGAAGGTTCCAATTGAATGAGTAATCTTCTGCAAGCCCTCTCCGACTTTGGTTGCTTCCTGGATGCCTGCTTCCGTCAAGCGGTAGAGTTTGTCTTCGTCCACATTAACAAGTTCAAGTTCAATGAGACGAGCCAGGTCGGTATCCACTTTTTTCTGCCATTTCTGGTATTTCTTGGTTCCCGGCGCCGGCGCTCCAACACCCAAAAAGTTACCAAGTCGTCGATAAGTCTGGTTAATTTCCTCTCTACTTTGCGGGTGATTGAGTAACGCCCTCAGTAAGAAATGGCCTTCACCATATGATGTCTTTCTGCCCTGCTTAGTCGGCATAGTCAACTCCCTGATTAACAGGAGAGGCAGGATATTTTCAACGAATTCATATTATCCATGGTATCCCAATAGTCAGTTACTCCCTTGTTTATTGCGTGATCAATCAGTGTTTGATTCCCATTTGAAGAGCTTGATTGACAGAATAGAGCCGGCTGCTAACCACCCAAGTATAATCAATAAATCCTGCCAGATTTCGTTGAAACCTGCTCCTTCTACAGTTATCATTCTCAAAGCGGTGTTCATACGGAAGGTCGGCAACGCTTCGCAGAGAGGACGCAGGAATGAAGGCATAACGTCAAGCGGCCAGAAGCAGCACCCCAGAAACATCAGTGGGAACAGTACTGCCATAGATAAAGCCTGGGCACTGCCGGTGTTTTTAACCAGGCCAGCTATTATGAACCCAAGAGTTATAAAAACAAGGGCACCAAGGGTTAATACCAACCAGAATAGAAAGTAATTTCCACCCACATGTGCCTTAAAGGCTGAAATCCCGATTATCATAAGCAGTACGGTACCGATAAGTGCTATCAGGTACCGGACAGCCACATGACCACTTAAGAGGGTTCGTCTCTTTAAAGGGGTCAGAGAGAGACGACGGAAGATCCCTTTCTCTCTATCAGTAGTGATCGATACAGCATTATTTGTCATGCAGACCATCATTAACGCCATGCCAATTATGCCGGGAAGAAGGTAATCTATAGCTGGTATTCCGGACCAGGTTTGTCCACCGAAGACAGCACCAAAGATAAATATCATAATCACCGGGAAAGCCAGTGTAAAAAATAAAGCTTGCCTTTCCCTTAAAAACAGTTTGGTTTCAAACCTAATTTGTCCTATTAACGTTTCCATTGTTATGCCTCTTATTCTCTTAATGCTCTGCCTGTTAATTCCAGAAATACATCTTCGAGAGTGGCTGACCTCGTGGTAATATTGTCCAAACGCAGCTTGTTTTGTTCCTGTAATTTCACGATTTCAGTTAACAGTGAAGAAGCCTCTTTAGTATGGAGAATGAAGGTCCGTCCGTTTTGACTTACCTTGTCAACCCTTGGGAGTTTTTCAAAAAATTCCTTACCTAACCCGTTTGAGCAGGTAAGCTCAACTGCAGAATCCATGTTTTGCTTTGAAATCAGATTGATCGGGCTATCCATGGCAATGATTTGCCCATGGTCCATAATCCCCACTCTTTCGCAGAGTCGCTCTGCCTCTTCCATATAGTGGGTATTCATGATAACCGTTTTCTCTTTTTTGCTTAATCCCTCAATGATCTCCCATATGTTCCTCCGGGCCTGCGGGTCGAGACCGGTGGTCGGTTCATCCAGGAAAATAACCTTGGGATCATTAACAAGCGCCAGGGCTAAAGCCAGGCGTTGCTTCTGACCTCCGGACATTGATTGAACAAAGCTGTCTTTTTTCTCATCCAGAGATACCTGATGTAGAACCTCGGCGGTAGATAACGATTTGTGGTAATAACTGCCAAAGAGGCCAATTATCTCACCAACCTTGCTCCTGTCGTAGATGGACGTACTCTGCAGTTGAACACCGATAATCTCTTTTATGTCGCCGGGTTTCTTTGTTACATCGATGCCGCATACCTGTATTGATCCCCCGTCCGGCTTCCTCAGACCTTCGACCATCTCGAGAGTGGTTGTTTTTCCCGCTCCGTTCGGTCCCAGGAGTCCGAAAATCTCACCTTCTTCTATAGAAAAATTTACTCCGTTAACTGCTACAAGTTCACCATATCTTTTGGTTAAATTTTTAACATCTATTGCAATACTCATCCGGTATTCCTCCATACATTTAATTGTTGACTCTGGCTTATACAGCCGGGTTTATTACGTCAATCTATAGATTAGGAGGACCGCTGCTTGAGCTTTAAATATAACGGATTCTGTTGCCTGACACCCATTTCCGTTACCTCTTTATTACTCACCCAAATTCAGATTTGATCGTCGAGATTATTTGCCCATTTTGTTATGTCTTCTTTTTCAATATATTAAGCAAGTCACCGACAACCAAATCTCTGGTAAGTTCATGTTTTAATTCACGAGTATGAATAATCTCGTATATATTACCTTTACCCTTTCTCTGCCAGGTGAGATAGCCTTCTGATGCTAAATCTTCCAGAGTCCTTTGTATTGATTTCTCGGTAACACCAAGGGTAGCAGCCATCTCTCTCATCGTGCACTGTGGATTGTGTGAGATATAGAGAAGGACAAGTCCGTGGTTCGTAATGAAGTTCCATTTTTTCATGGTAAATTTACCACCTAACCTTTGGCATATTTGTACGTTATTATATATTAAAAAGACATATATGTCCAGACATATATGTCGAAAAGGAGGGACAAAAATGAAAGTCAAAATCCTGGTAGCCATCTCACTAACACTCGTCCTAATCTTCGCTGCAGCCTGCACTGCCGCTCACGCAGGAATAGCAGGTGAAACCGATCAAGGTGTAAAAGAAATCGCCATCACTGTTTCAGATGAATTTGATCAAAACCAGCATATACAGAAAGAGGTGGAAATTGCCAAGGGGAACACTCTGGTGGTTACGCTCTTTTCCAATGGGACTACGGGTTTCAGCTGGGACGAAAATGCCCGGATAGCGGATGCTAGCATTATTCAGCAGTTGAAACATGAGTACATCGGTGCAGAAACCAACATACCCGGCGCTCCCGGTGTGGAGAAATGGACCTTCGAGGCAGTGAATACGGGTATGACCACTATACATCTTGAATACAGCCGGCCATGGGAAGGTGGGGAAAAAGGTGTGTGGACATTCGATCTGACCGTCACCGTGAAATAGAAGGAAATTATAGCGAAGTATGATAAGAACCGGGTATATGCCCGGTTCTTATTTATTCCACTCTCTACTAATGATTGAGTAAAGATAACAAGACGCTTCTTTGTTACTCCAAGATGGATAACGAGAAGTTTGTTCAGGTATGGAGAACACATCCCTCCGCGTCTTTCTCATGCGGAGACAACGGAAGATTCATTTACTAATGAGCGAGTTCAAACCAACTGGGGCAGTTTACCTTGCAGGAACGTTATTCTCGCCGCAACGCTCTTCGACGCTTGCGACCTGGTTGCTGCCTTGTACAGGTCACGCGCCAGTTTGCTATCTTTGATAACATCTCTTACCCAGTTGCTGAAGTCATGTTTGGTAAGGTTAGAGTGAAACGCAAAGGTTTCTTCTGACATGTTACTGAGGGCATTCCCAAGGTCGCTCATATTGTAAAAGACAGTACCATTACAGCACCGAAAGACATATTCTTCAGGTACATTGGCCAGCAAATTTCGTGCATCTTGCTCTGATATTCTGGGCATGTTCTTTTCCTCCTTCACGACTTACTAATTATTACTAATATCATTTTTTACTGGAGCTGCCCCTCATTCATTGGGTGAGTTGTATGTCATCATAATTCCCTTTACTATGGGATTGCTGCACTGCCAGTTCATCACGATATAATTATAGGCTCGGAGTTGCATTTCTGACTCTTAGCAATACATAAGCCGGGCCTTCACAGTTTGACGCTGTTTCACTAGTTTATCAGATGGAGAATCAAAAAGTTATATAATGCAGTATGAGAGATGTTACAAAATTGTAACATTTTTCGATTAGAAAAGACTCATTGACACCTCATTCAATTAACAGTATACCGATCGTGATTGAATAAACCGTACAACATATTAAAGTCACTAATGATTCTGTTTCTCAGCGTACAGGATAAGTGATGGGAAAGAAAACTGACTGACATATTCTTCATGGATATTACTAAAGCCCACTTGCTCTGCGTCCCACTCCAAAGAAATAGGACGACATCCTTCTAGTATGTTTGGAGCTTTTCGAACCAGCCAGTCCCATATCCGGCTGTACCATTTTCTGCCCATCGTCATGCTGGTGATTACCACTCTGCCCCCTGGTTTCAAAACGCGCTTGAATTCCATTAAAACCTGAGAGAAATCCTTTTCGGGCAAGAGGTCAAACATATAGCTGTTAATAACAAGATCGAAAGTAGCATCGGGATACGGAAGGGAATATGCATCAGCCACTTTGAGTGAATAATTGGAGTAATGGTTCTTCAGGCGGTTCTCGGCCCTCGCCAGCATCTCGGGTGACAGGTCAATACCAACGTTCTGACCATCCTTGTTAGCAGCAACGATACGTTCGAAGACAACTCCGGTTCCTACTGCCACCTCGAGGACCCGCTCGCCGTTCTTAATATTTGCCAGTTGTACTGCCTTTCCGACAGCCTTCGACTCTGTGAGAAAACCCCAGAAGTCGTAAATACGAGACAGCCTGGCATACGTCCTTCGGACGTCGCTCTTAGATAAATTTACCGGCGTGAATCGGCACTTCTCGCTTCCCACCTGTTTCCTCGGAATTCCTATCTCTGTACTACTTTTACATCACTCCAAAGCAACTAACTAATAATATCAGATTTACAGGCATTGTACTCCATTTTTTAGGATTTGACGTTACTCAGATGGAGTACTCTGCCCTCCCTCCACGTTTAAACTGGGTTTATACAAATTTGAAACATAATTCAAAGGTGACCTGTCGTCCTGCAGCGCCCACCACGCTCGAATTCCGGGCTAAACTTCTTTATTTTTCTTATAATCAGGTCTTTATTTTCCAGGCTGATGCCTGCACTCAAAGAAGCCAGGCTCGAATAAATTGATTTATGTTAGATGACCACTAACGGCCTTCATGCTTTACGCTTAAAACCAATCCATCAATTCCAACAATCTCTACACTCTCATCCGTTCCTATGCTGCCATTTACAGATCTGGCATTCCAGTATTCTCCTTTAATACTGATTACTCCTGCCGGAGTAAGTGGTTTCACCACTCTGCCATGTTGGCCAATCATTCCTTCTCGACCGGTAACCTGCTTCCTGTGAAAACTGGGTATCACAACAACATGCCTGACAAAGACAAAGATAAAGAATAATATCCCGGCAGCAATTTTGATTGGTAAAGTAATTTCTATTCCTAGAAAAAACAATATCAGTAAAATAAGGGCAATTATTATAGCTTCATCCAGCATTAATATCAGGACTTTGCCCCAATCCTTGAGGGTCCGCAATATTAGCTTTTTCCAGCTCTTCTCATTCATCGAAAGCAATTTTACGTCTTGGAGAGAGTCAATGGGATGCCAGTGTCCTGCTACAGAGATACCTGTTTACTGGTTGATCGTTTTATGTCCGGAAGATGAACCAGAAAGCGAATAACTTTGGTTTTCGACTTTATCAATATATAACGCGAAATCTACCAGGCGGCAACTGTAACCCCATTCATTATCATACCAGGAAAGGACTTTCACGACCCGTCCGTTCACGACTGCAGTACCTTCTGCATCTACTACCGCTGAGTGACAGTCACCGAGAATATCTCTTGAAACCAGCGCTTCATCGCTTACCCGGAGAATGTTGATAAATTCTGGCTTTTCAGCCGCCTGATAAAACGCATTATTCACCTCTTCAGGTGTAGTGTCTTTCTTGATAATTGCTGTTATGTCGGTTATCGAGCCATCCGGAACAGGTACCCTCATTGCCATTCCATTCATCCTGCCTTTAAGTTCGGGGAGGACTTTCTCAGTGGCCTTGGCTGCTCCAGTTGTGGTTGGGATAATGGAAAGCGCTGCCGCTCTGCCCCGTTGACGATGCCTGGCTGGAGTGTCCATCAGAGATTGACTGGAGGTATATGCGTGAATGGTGGTGAAAAAAAGAGATTCAACGCCGAAAGTATCGTTAAGAACCTTGACTACCGGCGCCAGACTGTTTGTCGTGCAGGATGCAAGGGAAATGACATCGTGTTCTTCTTTCTGATACATGTTTTCATTTACCCCCATCACTATTGTGACATCCGCATCATCTGAAGGCGCCGATATGATCACCTTTTTTGCTCCCGCTTCGATATGACCGGCAGCTTTTTCACGTCTGCGAAAAGCTCCGCTACTTTCGACTACTATATCAGCACCAACATCCTTCCAGGGAATTTGTGATGGCTCTCTCGATGAAAAGAAAGCGATATCTTTGCCGTCTACCTGAATATGATTATCAACATTGGCAACTTCTTTGTTGTACCATCCACTTATCGAATCATATTTGAGGAGGTAAGCCAGGTCCTCGATATTAGCAAGGTCATTGATCCCTACAACATCTATGCCATCCATTTCGATACAGCGTTTCAGTGTACACCTCCCTATACGTCCAAAACCGTTGATTCCTATTTTTACCGTCACCATACACCTCCCCAAAATTTAATTGATTCTGGTAAACTGAAATCCCATCATCTCCGGATTTATTAGGTTTTACGGTATCAGTTTACATACCTGAAATAAATCCGTAATTATACTTAT
>CAZBQL010000110.1:7694-9545 GCA_964493985.1 uncultured Dehalococcoidales bacterium | reverse complement strand
ACATAGTTCAGACTGATCTCTCCGGTGTCCAGGGTAACTTTACACAAGTCTAGTACCTTTGTGATTCATCAACTCTTCTGTAAAACTTTTTATTCTATTTCGAAAGTAATATTCATCAATTCCTGATAATAATTACCTCGTGTAGCAGTGAAGCATAAAACTGAATAATCAGGATCTTCAACACCCAGTGGGTAATAAACTTCGGCCCTTTCAGTCCAGAGCATTTTCCTGGATTCAACGTCCTGTAATATCTCAATAGTCCCTGTAAGCATCAGTCCTTTGAAGCGCTTTCCATCAACGTAATAGACACATGCTTTATTATCATTTCTCAACTGCTGTACTCTTTTAGAGGAAGTATTTGTGCTGAACCACACCTTCTTTCGACCGCTGTGTTGCAGGTTCGTCATACCCTTGATATTAGGAAAACCATCCTCTCCGTTTGTTCCTAACATACAGAAATCTAACTTTTCCATAAGTTTCAGGCTTTGCTTTACTGCATCCTCCCTGGTCAGAGTTGTAGATTTCTTTTTACTTTCCACAGCACCCCTTACGGCTTTTTCTCCTGCACTGCCACTCATCGTTGTTCCTCCTCATACTTAACCAGATTTGATAGAACGTGCTTAAGTGTATTTTCAAATTCATCAATTTGAGCGTTCGAGAGTCCTTCATAGAATAATTCCGTCATCTCGCTCGAAGCGAGTGCATACTGATTTTCCAGCAACTTGCTCTTTTCAGACAAAGAAATAAGGGATCTCCGTTTATCTTCTTCATCCGTTGTCATTACGATATATCCTCGTTGTTCCAGTCTATCAAGCATACTTGTCAGAGTAGTCTTTCCCAGAGCTGTTTGTTGTGCTAATTCGGTAATTGGCATAACATCATGTTGCCATAATGAGAAAATTATCCGCCCCTGGGCTGTGTTTAAATCTCCAATGCCGTACTTTTTCAGTTTCTTGTCAAATATTCTCCCTGATACTTGCTTTATCTTGGAGATTAGAAATCCACCTTCACGGAATTTTTCCAAGATATCTCCTCCCATTATCATTGGTACTATATAGTACATTATAGTCCTATATGGTACTAATGTCAATAATTTCTCGTTTTGACCGGACTTCAGAGACAGCTTTACAGACCACGGCGGACAATATGTAATAACTTGTAAGATAATACCTATTCCCGTAGACTACTAAAAACGCTTCGTGTCACTATGATTTACCAGGTAATTTGAATAATAGATCAACGGCGAATGAAAAAGCAGGGATATGGGACCGGTCATGCACGGAGCGCTGACTGGAGCGCTTATCCAGGACTATGCCGATCCCGGTTACCGGGGAAGAGTGCAGAGTCTTACCGCGATCGGGGCTTCGGTTGCCAGTTTCGGCACGTTTATTGCCGGTACCCTGGTAGATACTGTCGGAGTCCAGTGGGCGGTCGGGTCGATGGCTATTTTCCTTTCGGCGGTCAGCCTGGGATTCTATATCTTTTTCCTGAAGTTAAGAAAACTGGAGTAGTGATTATTGAAAATCGACCGGTTTGTTGAAAATAGAACAGGTATCGTTACTTCAGATGTTAGTCCGGTTGAATCCGATGCTAATATTCGAAGTCTGAAAGACAACGGTTTTTCAGTTATCGTGACGGTAGATGACTACGATTTTAACCTGAGCTGGAAAGCGGGAAGAGACGAGACCATCCGTCACTACCAGTGTACCTTTGGTGACTACCCTCATCCCACCGGCTGGGAACTGCAGCACCTGAATGAATTTTTTCTCTACGAGATTTCATATGGCAGGAATGTTGCTCTCTGGTGCAGAGATGAGCAGGTAAAGAATCAGATAATAGAATCGATCAACC
>CAZBQL010000110.1:0-7594 GCA_964493985.1 uncultured Dehalococcoidales bacterium | reverse complement strand
ACGGGCGAAATATTATCGGCGAGTAAAGCACGGGGTAAGACAGGTGAAGAACTTGCACTGGAAGACCGTAACGCCGCCGGTGATCCTCCCGATTATTTCGATTACGTGATGTTCACCTTCGGAAACTGTACTGCCGGTGACAGGCTGGTAATGGAACGGCCTCTTGGAAGATCACCTTCTCCTGAAGAACTGAGCGAAGAATTTAAACCTGGTGTAAGGTTCTATTTCAGGTATGCAGATCTTGTCAGGCACCCCGGGTTCTGTTCCGACGGCTATCATTACTGTAAAATCAGAGACAACATCCGGCTTTTAGACCGGGTTATCGTAATAATAGCGCCTGAGTCTGCGCGAAATGTTTTGTTAAAGGAAGTCTCTCCCGAACTCAAGGAAAGACTCATATTCGTTGACGAGACCGAATATCCTGATATTCTTAGCTGGTCGCACCAGGCATACAAACTGGCAGAGAAATATTACTGGATAGGAAAACGGTAAAAATTTTAAAAATTAATGTAAAAAATACTTGACATTAAGTAATGTATAACTTACAATATGTCTGTTACTAATTACTTTGAAGGGAGGGTGAGAAAATGGCACCATTACAGAAAAGAGCGATATTCAGCATGGTTGTAGGGGTATTGCTTGCTGCAGCAGTTATCGTTGTCCTGGTTATCCAGGGCGATGTAGTTGCATTTTTCGATGATCTTAATTCCAGGCTGGTATTGTATGCGGCGGTCATAGGCGTCCCGCTCATATACCTGATACTGGTGCATATATCTCTCAGAAAACCAACCCAGATCGACGAGAGAGACAGATTGATAATAGAAAAGTCGAGGTCCGTACAATACATAATCATTATTTTATCGCTGGCGGCCTGGACTATCGGCCTTACAGAAGTGTTCCATAATCAGGGACAACTCCCTGTTGAATATCTGAACCTGATATTTATGTCCATACTGATAATAAGTCCTCTTGCCCAGTCACTGGGGATTGTTCAGGGATACTGGAAAATGAGGTAATTATCTGTGTCTGAAGGAGAACAAAAATGTCATTAGGTCAGAAATGTGTTTGGGGACAACTCATAATTTTTAGTGGGCTTGTAATAGGATGGTTAGTGCTCTTCATATCCAGGGAGACTATTTTCTACTGGCAAAACGAATCAATGATGATGATCTTTTATATTTTAAGCGGATCAGCATTTGTTCTGCTGGTGATGATGAATCTCTGGGCTAGTTTCGGTCGCAATAGAAAGGAAATTACTTCGGATGAAAGGGATAAATCAATATTTCGGAAAGCGTCTCTTTGGGCTACGGGGATATCATACACAGTTGTCGCTTCGCTTCTGCTGGCAGTTGCTATTACGTATATGAATTTGAAAAAGGAAACCATTCCAGTCTACTTTCCTCTGTTCATTGTTCTGGTTGGTGGAGTCATTTTATTACTGACACAAGCTATTGTGGCAATTATCCTGTATAGCCAGAAGGTGCGTCATGGCGAAAGCTGAGATAAAAAATCGAATTCGAAGGTTAAGATTCGATAACGACGAAATGACCCAGGAAGAACTGGCGAACCGTGCCGGCTGCACCCGCCAGACCATCATCGCCCTGGAACAGGGAAAGTATGTGCCGTCTATCGAACTTGCCTTCAAGATAGCCAGAGTATTTAACGTGCCGCTTGAAGAAGTTTTTCAATACGAATAAAAAAAGTAACCGATTGAAAACTCCCGTTACTATCAAGGTATGAGGGTAGAACAGGTGGGAGAAACGGAACGACAGCAAATCTATGACTCGATAACAGAGAAGTACGCCGGCATACTTCTCAGGTGGGCGGTGAAGAAGACAGGGAGCCGCCAGGATGGTGAGGACCTTGCCCAGGAAGTACTCTTACAGGTTTTCGTTTTCCTTTCAAAGGGAAATGAAATCCGGAAGATGGACAACTTTATCTGGAAAGTGGCCCATCACTGCTGGTGCAACTATCTCCGGAAACTCAAACGAGTGAACGAGATAATGCCCCTGGACGAGACCATGCCTTCCGACATCAATGTCATAGATAAGTTGACCGAAAATGATTTCCTGCGGTCGGAGATCTCGCGGATGAGGAGGAGGATCGCTGACCTGAGTAAAGCTCAGAGAGAAGCGATGGTCCTTCATTACCTGGAAGGGCTATCCGTCAGGAAGGTGTCGGATAGGCTGGAAATAACGGAAAGCGCGGTGAAAAAGCACCTGTTCGAAGCCCGGAATCGACTAAAAAGGGAGTTGGATGAAATGAAAACGGAAACTTCATACGTCTACAGACCGGGCAGGCTGAAACTCGGTATCTCAGGTCTTCCTGCCGACGAACCGGACACGGTCAAGGTAAATGACAGCCTTATCAGGCAGAACCTGCTGCTTCTCTGCTCAAGATCACCGAAAAAGATCGATGAACTGGCAGAGCTGACGGGTATTCCCAAACCGTACCTGGAGTCTGAACTCGACTGGCTGACTCAGCGGGAATTTCTTGATCTTGAAGGAAAGAAATACTCGACCATCATTCCCATAATCGGGAAAAGGTACAAGCAGGATATAGGTGAACTGTATACTCGCGGGGCAGGGAAAGAACTCGTACAAAAGGTCATTACCGGGCTGCAGGAAAAAGAGTCCGAAATACGAAATGTCGGATTCTACGGGGCGGATTTCAGTACGGACAGATTATTATGGCCGGTGATGATGCTGTTCCTGAGCTACTTCAGCAGAAACAGCAAAACAGTCCTGAGGTACAAGAAATCGGGTGACATGGAGATATGGCCGGACGGAGGAAGATACTATGTCATCGGCAACAATCTTTCGGATGACCAGGAGATCGATCCGGACGGCTACACCAGGCCGCAAGAATGGAAAGATTTTTACGGAATAGTCTCGGACAGCTGTACCATGGAAGGGGAACAGGACTCATATTACTGGCTGGGACTGTATAATTTCACAGTCGGCGAATACCATCCCGACATTATCAGCGGAGACCTTTATACCAGGCGAGCCTGGCACCGGCTTTTCTGTGGTTTACTTGAATCCGGATTCAGCATCGATAATCTGACCGGTGACGAAAAAGAAATGCTGTCTCAGGCTGTTCAGAAAAGGTTTATATCGAAAGAAGATGGAAAATACAAACCGCAGTTTCTTATTTTGGCCGGGAAGCAGTTGAAACTCCTGCAGGATGAAGTATTCGGACCTCTTCTTGATGAGGTCATACCCGATATCGAGAAACTAGCCGGAATAATCTCCGCCATGCATGCCGGTAACTTCCCGTCAGTAAAAGAGAATTACGTTGATTACCTGACGTACCTGGACCTGTGGAATTTCGGAATCTACGCTTTTATCAAGGCGGCATCCGGCGGGCTGCTGTACATGCCTAAAACACCTGTGGAAGGGGTACCGCTGACGCTTGTGCTGGTTAAATGAAAAAGTTCTAAATCGACAGGAAAAGCCAGTAGATCACGCTATTAATCACCGTCAGCGGCAATCCTATTCTCAGGAACTCCCAGAAAGTTACGGTGACCCCGGTTGATTTCTCCGAGTTCTGGATGATGATAACGTTGCTGGCTGCCCCGAGAATCGTCAGGTTCCCGGCGATGGTACTCCCGGCAGCCAGCGCCATTAATGAAGGTGTCGTAGTACCTGACCCCGTTATAACCGGCAGGTACAGGGCAACCATCGGAACATTGGATATCAACTGGCTCAGCAGTATACTTACGGTCATAATTACGCCTTTCGATGTCATATCCAGTTTTAGAGAATCCAGTATTTCCTGGAATACTCCTGAATTCCAGACACTTGCCATCAGTACGAACATCGCTGCGAAGAATACCAGGGTAGACCAGTCTATATTCCTGACAATTTCGAACCTGCGGCGGCTGAACAGGAGAACCGGCAATGCCGATATCAGCGCGATATACGTCAGCCTGAAATCGATCTCGAGGCCGGCAAACACGGTGATAATCTTTACCAGGACAAGCAATACGAAAAGAGAAAGGGATATCTTTACCACCCTGGCAAGTTTGTAATCGATTTCCGGTTCGGGACTAAAAACCTCCGGCAGGATATTGAAATGCTTTCTGAAGACCAGGCGAAGCAATAAAAATACTACCAACAGGTTGAGCATAGTTGGGATGAAAAGGAATCTAACAAAGGTGACAAACGGGTTCGATATATCTCCGTGAATGGCAATCAGCAGGTTCTGCGGATTGCCTACCGGGCTCATTACGCTGCCGATAGTAACCGAAAAAGCCAGCGCGAGCAGGAGTATTTTACTCTGCATTCCGGTACGCCTGGCCAGCAGGAGGACAACCGGTGTTCCTATGATCGCCATCGTGTCATTCATCAGGAATGCCGAAAGCAGTCCCATACTGAAAACTAAAGTCAATAAGAGGATATCAGGTGACCTGGCCCTGCTGAAGAGACGGAAGGAGATGCCGGAAAGGTAGCCGCTTTCTTCCAGAGCGCGGCCGATGATAAAGACTCCGAACAGGAAAAGCATGACGTCGATGTCTATCGACTTTATCGCTTCCAGAGGAGTAATTTGCACAGTGACCAGGACGGTAACCGCGCCGAGAAGCATTATCTGCCATATCCGGAACCGGATATTCCCGATCTGTCTTACGGCAATGAGTACGAACACAATAGCAAGAGTAATAATCGAAATCATTATGTATTCGTACCCTGTTCTTAAGGTGATTTGCTGATATTTTTACTTCATTATATCCCTGAAAGAAATATTACGATAGATTACCAGCAGATTATTTTGTAAAGGTACAGGATAAACGGACTATCCGCCGTTGAAATCCCTAGACAGTTCGCTTAATTCTTCAAGCTCAGCTTCGATCTCGGCCAGGTACTGGTCGTCCATTTTTTCTTCCAGTTTTTTCAGCCGTAAGGATAGTCCTTCCTGCTGTTTCAGGACTATTCTTATCGCTTCAGCTACGGGGTCGGGGAGTTTACCATGTTCAAGATCGATCACCTGATCGTGTTTATCTTCGACAACTCTACCCGGTATTCCGACGACTGTCGAGTCGGGAGGTACGGACTTGACCACTACGGAACCCGCTCCTATCCTGGCATCATCACCTATCGTTATCGCTCCCAGTACGACAGCCCCGGTGCCGATAACCACGTTATTGCCGATCGTCGGGTGGCGTTTTTCCTTTTTAAGCGAGGTACCGCCCAGGACGACTCCCTGGTACATCAGTACGTCGTCTCCAACCTCGGCTGTTTCACCAATGACTACTCCAGCTCCGTGATCGATAAATAATCGCCTGCCTATTTGAGCGCCGGGATGTATTTCTATCGCTGTCAGGAAACGGGCAAGGTGGGAGAGCAGCCGGCCAGGGAATTTCATCCGGTGCTTCCAGAGGAAATGCGAAACGCGGTGAAATCGCAGTGCATGAAAACCTGGGTAACAGAAAAGTACCTCAAGCACGCTTCTTGCCGCCGGGTCTTTGGCGAAAATCGTCCGGATGTCTTCTTTTAATGAATTGAACATAACTACATCCCTCTTTTTTTATATCGCACTATCACCCGCTGCATATAAATCCTGGAAAAGCCAGGTGGAAAGGTAGCGTTCCCCGGTATCCGGAAGTATGGCTACTATCAGTTTTCCCTTGTTCTCAGACCTGTCGGCTGCCTGGAGTGCCGCGAAGGCTGCCGCGCCCGAAGAGATTCCGGCAAGGATACCTTCTTGGCGCGCAAGTTGCCTTGCTGTTTCACCGGCGTCATCGTTGCTGACTTTTATTATCTCATCTATAAGGTCAACTTGAAGTACATCAGGAACGAATCCGGCACCGATACCCTGTATCTTGTGCGGACCGGCTCTTCCCTCCGAAAGCACAGGCGAGCCTTCCGGTTCGACGGCTATTGCTTTAAGTCCGGGTTTCCGCTTTTTCAGTTCTCCGGCAACGCCGGTGATCGTTCCTCCGGTGCCTACCCCAGCCACCAGGATATCCACCTTTCCCTCTGTATCACGCCAGATCTCGTCGGCTGTGGTGACACGGTGTATCTCCGGATTGGCGGGATTCTGAAACTGCTGGGGCATAAACGAGCCGGGATTTTCCTTCACTATCTCTTCGGCTTTTCGAATAGCCCCGGGGATTCCTTCCTTTCCGGGAGTCAGCACCAGTTCAGCGCCCAGTACCGAGAGCAGCTTCCTTCGTTCTATCGACATGGTATCCGGCATAGTGAGAATTAGCCTGTAGCCACGAGCGGCGCAAACGAAAGCAAGGGCGATCCCTGTATTTCCACTGGTCGGTTCGACAATGAGTGTGTCTTGGGCGATCAGCCCTTTGTCTTCAGCGTCTGCTATCATTGCTACTCCAATCCTGTCCTTGACGCTGCCAAGGGGATTGAATGACTCGAGTTTTACCGCTACTTCTGCTTTTTTCCCCTCTGCCATCCTGTTGAGTCTGACGACCGGCGTATTACCTATCAGTTCTGTGGAATCCGCGGCGATTCCTCGAACCAACCTGGGGACCTTCAGTTTCCTGAAGCTTATTGTATCCTTCCCATAAAAGTCGACCATTTTAGATTCCTCCTCGGTCCTGACCTGAAAACCGGTGGTATTAAAAAACAATCACTCAGTTTACATTAGTAATTTTACATTAGTGATGATGATAAAGATGTGATATTTATCTGAAAGCTGATACTTTCGAATATGGAATATCGTGACAGTCTGTGTAGGAAATCCGGTTTGTTTTGGTGTAACATGGAAATATGAAAACTGAATTATATCTGCACCCCGAGGAGCAGGAAAATGATTCGAAAAATATTTTCACCGTTGTTTTTTACTATAAGGCACCTGAGGAACAAACTGCTGCTTGGAATCCTGGTACTCGTACCGCTTATTGCTACCATCCTGATCCTGGTCTGGGCATTTAACAGCGTTGACAACATACTGCAGCCTATTATCCGGGGCACCTGGGGGATCGATTTCCCTGGAATTGGAGTCGCGATCGTCCTTGTACTTGCCTATGTATCAGGCATTATAGCAAGCAGCATCCTGGGACGTAGAGTCATTTCATTCATTGAAAGTTATCTCGACAGGCTTCCCGTGTTCGGACAGCTCTACCGTGGTATCAGGCAGATAATCCGCAGTTTCTCGGAACCCAGGCAGACGGGGTTTATGCAGGTGGTGTTTATAGAATATCCGAGGAAGGGTATTCATTCGCTCGGATTTATAACCAACGAACTGCATGATTACTCTGAAGAAAAGTTTTATACGGTCTTTATCCCGACTTCTCCTAATCCCACGTCCGGTTTTATGGAAGTGGTCAGGGAGGAGGAGATAATAAAGACGAATATCAGCGTGGACGAAGCGATAAGGGTGGTAGTTTCAGCAGGCCGGGTCCCGCTGGAGACGGCAGCTCTTGTGAAGGATAAGGAGACTCCTGGAGAAGGGGAGAGTGAGACGAAGTGATGCAGTTTTTCGACCGACGGATAAGGTACGGGAATGGTGCACCCTCTGTCATTTCAATATCCGCCGCAGGGCTACTTCAAAATTCTAATTTCTAATCTCTAAATTCTAAATAAGATTAAAATACCAATCTCAAAACGACTATCCACGATGAATGTCATTC
>CAZBQL010000109.1:0-9551 GCA_964493985.1 uncultured Dehalococcoidales bacterium | reverse complement strand
TCTAGTCACTCCATGGCAATTTAGATGAAGAGATATTTGTCCGGTTTTTACCCTGCCCTGTCCTGTGAGTTTCACTTAATCTGAGTCCGCGGTATTCCATTTCATATTCCTCGATCAGTCCTCGACCGGCGAAGCTGTAATACCGGTTATTCCCGATAATGATGTGATCGAGTACCTTTATCTGGACGGTATTCGCCGCGTATATCAGGTCGCGGGTTAAATCCAGATCACTTTTACTCGGTTCGGGGTTGCCCGAAGGGTGGTTGTGGGCGAAGATGAGAGAAACGGCATTGTGTTTCAGAGTGCTCTCCACCACTTCGCGAGGTGAAACGGCGCTGCTGTTGACCGTTCCATGAAACAGGTCTTCCGTTTCGATTATCTGGTTCTGGCTGTTAAGGTAGACTACCTTGAAAACCTCTTTCTTCAGGTCACGCATAGAATGGTAAAGGTAGTCGAACACTTCGTCGGCTGAGGTGTATACCGGCTTTTCTATTAATTTTTCCTTGAGAAATTCCCTGGCTACTTCCTGGACAAGCTTAATCCCGAAAGCATTATGAGGTCCGATACCGCTGATCTTCTGCAGTTCTTCAGCTGGTGCCTGAAGGACTCCTCTCAGAGTCTTAAATTTTTTGATAGCTTCCTTAGCCTGCTGCTTGCAGTCGCGACGCGGTGTACCCAGGCTGAGCAGCAGTTCGATGATCTCGTAGTCATGGAATCCGGCGATGCCCGACTTTATGAATTTCTCCCTGAGTCTTTTTCTATGTCCGTCTGTCTCAGTTTTACCGGTTGCAATATTCTCATTCATCACTGATGTATTCTAACATGATTCGGGGGAAATGTCTCTAATAAAGGTTAAAGCTGGGCTGTAGGTATTTTATTACCCCTGAAAGCGATAAGTATCCCTCCCAGTATCAGGATACCGCCGATGATCTCGGTGAGAGTCGGTGATTCATTCAGAATGAGGAAGGCCAGTGTGGTTGCTATTATAGGCTCACCGAGTACAGCGATGGTAACCATCGTTGCCGGCATGAATTTGAGAGACCAGTTGAGAGAAGAATGTCCCAGTATCTGTGGTATCAGTGCCAGGAGAACGAACATCAGGTAGGTGTTTCCCGAATAGCCGGAAAGGCTGTATCCAGAAGCCAGCGCAGTAATCAAGAGCAGGACTGCCGCCGAACTATAGGTAACGAATGTATAACTCAGGAGACCGGTGGTCCTGCGGAGCCTGCGACCGGTCAGCAGGTAACCGGCTATGGCAAGAGCTCCTGCCAGTGCCAGACCGGCACCGAGAAAGGGACTTGTTCCAATACTCCAGTTGCCATAGCCGATAAGGACCGAACCTCCGATAGATATTGCTATTCCAAGGACTATTTTGACGGTCAGTTTTTCTTTGAACAGGAGGTAAGAGGCGATTGCAACGAATATGGGAGTAGCGGTAACAAGTACTACCGATGTGGCAACCGAGGTATAACTGAGTGATGTTATCCAGAGACCGAAGTGAAGCGCCAGGAATCCTCCGGCGAGCAGCATCATCGCCAGATTCCTGCCAGGTATTTTTCGCAATTCTTTACCGGAAAGCTTTACCGCGAACGGTGCGAGAATCAGGGCAGCCAGGCACAAACGGTAGGCTGCGATCACGAGAGACGGTGCATCGGCCAGCCGTATGAGTACCGCGGCAAACGATACGGATATTACACCGATCGCCAGGACCGAATACTGTCGTTTCATAATTGAGAATACTATACACTTTAGCCTGGATGAATGCGAGGTTTATTTAAGAGACTGTCTTGTGACAACCATCCCGTACTTGATAGGATCCAGAGAAATAGTGTTAAGGATGAGCTTTCATGTATTTTTGCTGATATTATGATTTTTCTTTTGTCCTCTCTCCCTGTTACGAACTCACCCTCTTATAAAAACCTGTTCGCCATTCCCGCGAAGGCAGGAATCCAGAGACATATGGTATGTTATACTTGTCTGAATAGGAAACACCGCACCCGTGAGAGGAAAATGGATAAACACGAACTGTCTGAAGAAATTCAAACTTATTTAAAGTCCGAAGGGGCTGACATTGTTGGCTTTGCCGATTTGCAAAATCTCCCGGCTGAGGTACGCAACGATTACCCGTTTGGAATATCCATAGCTGTTGTGTTAGACCCTGAAATTATCAGGAATATAATAAATGGCCCGGATTTAGAATATTTCCTGGAGTACAAGAGAGCCAATGAACTGCTGGGTATACTGGGCGAAAAAGCAGCTCTTTATTTAGAAGAAAAAGGATGCAGGGCGAGATCATTTTCTGCTACAAACACAGACATAGACTGGGATACTCTCTCAACACGGCTTCCTCATAAGACGGTCGCGACCCGTGCCGGTCTTGGCTGGATAGGAAAATGTGCCCTGTTAATTACGCCCGAATACGGTTCAGCCGTCCGGATAACAAGTGTACTGACTGACGCTAAATTACCCGCAGGGACTCCGAAGAATGACTCCGATTGTGGTGAATGTCATGCCTGTGTCGATATATGTCCAGGTTCAGCAGTTACTGGTAGAGAATGGGAAGCAGGTATACCACGCAACCTGATATACGATCCATTTAAATGCCGTGAAGTTGCACAAAGATGGCAGCGCGAGCGCAAGGGGATAACCGACAATATCTGCGGGATGTGCATTGCTGCCTGTCCCTGGACTCGAAGGTACCTGGACAAGACAGCTAGGTAGGGAAAATCTCATTTCGTTAGTTTTCTGGATTCCGAATTTCGTTGGAATGACAGGTATTTTTTTATTATTATTATTCCCGCTCTTCCTTGATTGTCTTTATAAATTTATTGAGCGGGAATCCAGATAATTTCTGTTCTGAGTAAGATTCAAGCTATTTACAGCGATATTAATGATTTTCCTTTATCCTCTCTCCGTGTTACGAACTCACCCTCTCTCCAAACGGAAAGAGGATGGTTCGAAAATAGAATTCGAGCAGGCAAAGATAAATTTTGATGGATGTAGAGCGAGTTACCAGAGTGGACAAGGGGCTGAGGGAGGGAAATTTGGGTCTGATGGCTAATGATGACACTCAATTCCGGTTACGTACCGGGTCCTCCGGTCTCTATCCTGATTCCTTCTTCACCGATAACTTCGGTCAACTGGCGGAATAGTTCGTCGCAATAACCGGTCGTTTGCTGGAGTTTTACGACATCTATCTTGGTGCCGTTCTCCAGACGGAGAATTACTTCATCTTCTCCAGTATAATCTTCTACGATATCCCTGATCTTTATCAGTTTATTAGTGTCCTGCTCCGGATCCTCCGTTGGTTTGATATCGATAACGACCTTACGGGCGGCATGAACTGACTCCTCTTCCGGGACCTCTTCCGGTTCCGACTTTACGCCCGGAGCAGTATTCGGATTGGTTTTTTTCTTGTCGATAGCTGTCATCTGAAAGTAATCCGCACTGTTTGCGCTGAGTTGTATCTCTTCATTTCTTATCCTTACCTTGACACCGATCCGCAGAAAGTTACCTTCCTGCCATAAATCGCGGGTGTTTTCGTAATCTCGTGGCCATACTGCTATTTCAATCCCGCCGGTGACATCCTCCACCATAACTTTCACGAATGGTTTCGAGTCTTTACGAGTGATAAGATGGGTTACGCTGGCTACTTCGCCGATCACGGTAAGATTTTCACCGTCCATCTCGGTGTCTATTTCAGCGCAGTAAGTTGCTTCCGGATCGTACTGCTTCGGGTCTACCAGCTTCCTTGAGAAAGGTACTCCCATCAATTCTTTTTCCCAGGCTGCCATGTCACGGTCACTCACGCCGGCGTACTCCATTTCAAGGTCCGGCAGCGGCATGGCTGCGGTATCGCCGAACAGGTCGAACATGGTGGTCTGCCCGGTTTCCCTGAGGCGCTGCTCTTTCTGGGCCAGCGACAATATATCATTTATATTATGAAGCAGTGTTCCTCTCTCACCCAGCGAATCGAAAGCTCCGGCCTTGATCATGCTTTCCATCGTCCTGCGATTTATACCCTTCAGATCGCAGCGACGGCAGAAATCCTCGATCGATTTGAAAGGTCCGTTCTCCTCTCTTTCGGTGATGATGGATTCAATAGCTCCAAGTCCAACATTTTTTATACTTGTCAGACCGAACCTTATAAGCGGAGTACCGGCTTCATCTCTTTCAATGGAGAAACGGTCTTTACTGTACTGGATATCGGGGGGTTTGAGTTCGATGTTCAGCCTGCGGCATTCCGCCACCGCGTTGATTACTTTCTCTGTCTGTCCGGCATTCGAAGTAAAGAAAGCGCAGATGTATTCAACCGGATAATTCGCTTTCAGGTAGGCGGTCTGGTAAGCGATTAGAGCGTAGCTGAAGGCATGGGCTTTGTTGAATGCATAGCCGGAAAACGGTTCGATGAGGGCGAATATGTCTTCAGCTTCTTTCTCGGTGAATCCTTTGTTAATGGCACCGCTCAAGAAATTCTTCTTTTCCTGGCGCATCTTTTCGGCGATCTTCTTACCCATTGCTTTACGGAAGACGTCAGCTCTCCCCAGGGTATAATCGGCTATCGCCCTGACGATGAATAAAACCTGTTCCTGGTAGACTATCACCCCGTATGTTTCCCTGAGAATGTCGGCAAGGGCTGGATGGGGATAACGAATTTCTTCCTTGCCGTTCTTTGCATTGATATAGGTAGGGATATGAGCCATCGGTCCGGGGCGGAAGAGGGCGACTATCACGGCTATGTCACTGAAATTGTTTGGCTTGAGTTGCATCCCTGTCTTTTTCATACCGGTTCCTTCCAACTGGAATATTCCAGCGGTCTCACCGGAAGCAATAAGCTCGAATGCTTTCGGATCATCTTTGGGGATATTGTGCAGGTCGATGTCGATACCCTGGCTTTCTTTTATGGTTTCTATTGCTTTACCCAGTATTGAAAGGTTCGCCAGTCCGAGAAAGTCCATTTTCAGCAGACCTATCTGGGCGATCTCATCCATGCTGTACTGTGTCATTACGGTAGCGTCATCTTCAGCCCGGCTGGCTCTCTGGAGGGGGACGTATCCGGTAAGAGGTTCTCTGGCGATGACAACCCCGGCGGCGTGTGTACTGGCGTGACGCGCCGTGCCTTCGAGCCGACGGGCGGAATCTATCAACTCATGAACGATTTTATCCTGGTGGTAGATGCTTTTAAGCTCCGGGTTCTCTTCCATCGCTTTCTGAAGAGTCATATGAGGAGCAAACGGGACAAGCTTGGCGACCCTGTCAACCTCGGCATAAGGCATACCGAGGGCCCTGCCGACATCTCTCAGGGCAGCGCGTGCCCCGAGGGTGCCGAAGGTAATTATCTGAGCGACGTGGTCCTGGCCGTACTTCCGGGTCACGTAGGCAATAACCTCTTCGCGCCGGTCATCCTGGAAATCCAGGTCTATATCAGGCATCTCGATGCGTTCTTCGTTAAGGAACCGTTCGAATACCAGTTCTGTTTCTATAGGGTCGATTTCCGTAATACCAAGACAACGTAGAACTATACTCGAAGCGGCGCTGCCCCTCACGCCGAAGAGTATACCGTTTTCCTGGACAAAGGAGATAATGTCCCAGACAACGAGTATATAGTTGGCGAAGCGGGTCTGTTCTATTACTTTAAGCTCGTGGTTAAGCCGTTCTCTTATCTCAGGTGAGGGATCAGGATAGTACCTGGTCAGGCTTTCCTCACACAGGTCAGCCAGGTACTGGTCGGCCGTCTTTCCTTCGGGTATCTCTATCTCAGGGAGGAGAAGTCGGTCGAACTCGAGTTTCAAATTACACATATCAGCGATGCGTTCCGTGTTTTCCAGGGCCTGGGGGAGATCCCTGTACATCTCAGCCATTTCTTCCGGACTTTTCAGGTACAGGAAATCACCTTCCATCTTCATTCTTTTTTCATCGTGGATGGTGGTGTTAGTGCCGATGCACAGCAGGATATCATGAGCCGAGGCGTCTTCCTGGTTGATATAATGGACGTCGTTGGTAGCCACCAGGGGGATATCCAGTTCTTTGCTGATGGCGATCAATTCCTGGTTGATACGCTCGAGTTCGGCGACCGGCTGTCGTTGAATCTCCAGGTAAAAATCTTCAAGATTATCTTTATACCATCGTGCCGACTGCCGGGCTTCGTCCAACCGGTTCTGTTCTATCAGTGATGGCAGTTCGCCGCCGCGACAGGCCGAGAGTCCGATAAGGCCTTCGCTGTACTTAGCCAGAATTTCCTTATCGATACGGGGCCGGTAATAGAACCCTTCGAGGTTGGCCTTAGTAATGAGCTGAATAAGGTTGCGATAACCGGTAAGGTTTTTAGCTAGCAGTACGAGGTGATAACTCTGCTTGTCAGCACTGGTACGGCTGGTACGGCTTCCAAGGGCCAAATAGGTTTCACAGCCGATAATCGGCTTGATGCCTGCTGCCACGGCTTCGTTATAGAACTGGACGGCACCGTACATGACGCCGTGGTCGGTGATTGCCAGACTGTCCATGCCCATCTCTTTTGCCCGGTTGACAAGCTGGGTAATACGGCACATCCCGTCAAGCAGACTGTACTCGGTATGGACGTGAAGATGGCTAAACATTGTTCTTCCCGGTGAGGATTTGCATGGGATAATTATAGCAGCGACCTGAATAAATGTCATACGGGCAGAGGTTGGAAAATGGCTATTTTAAAGGGACAAACCATCGTCAGAAAGCACCTGTTCTGCTGATTACGGACATTTTTACCTGCATCTAGTGTTTGAGGTATTCCGCTATCTGGGCTGCCATTACATCAGCGCTTAACGGCTGTTCGAACCTGACAAGAAAAGGCAGGATAGTGTTTTAATCCATTCTTCGTGAAGCGCCATGCTTCTCATATCCGTCCCGCCGGAATCATACTGTGCCGCCCATTCCATGAAGGCGGTGTGGTTTTCATGAAACCAGCCGCCCGGCGCCAGGGCTTCCTGTCCGAAACGGGTTACTTCTCTTTCTCTCAACCTCGAAAGCCGCAAGTCTTCCGGTATCCAGAGAAAGACGGCGAAAGTGAACATCGGAATTGCGAAATCACCCCATCCGCAAAGAGAGCCGGACAGCACCCACTCGGGATATTTTTCAAGGTCTGTTTTCAACAGTTCGATTCGCTTTGTTTGTTCCCGTTTTTCGGTATAAGGAATCTCTGTATCTTCCCAGAAATAGTCGTCAGTATCCAGGTGTGGGATATTTAAGCGTTCGGCCAGGGACTTACCCAGCGTGGTTGTCCCGGAACCGGCGGCTCCGAATATGTGTATTCTCTTGTTATTTGCCATAGACCGCTTCGTAGAGCAGGTGAGTGGGTTCTTCCTTGACCAGCCGGTCCTGGAGATTCAATTCATTACTTATTTCGTAGAGTTGTTCTTCACACAGTCTCGCTTCTTTTTCGGTGGACGCTATCTTTTCAATCTCCACCATCAACGGATATTTGAGTTGGTCGCAGGACATCAGTTTTATACCGATATCCAGTGGTTCATATCGTCCGATGGTATTCTTGCCGGAGAAAGACATGAATTTGTCGTATCTGAGCCTGCTCAACTCGTCGATGACTCCATCCGCAGTCAGGAATTTTTGAATTCCGCCTATTTTAGCCAGTACGACGCTGTTTTCAATACCATTCGTAACATCCTCATCGATTTCACTGCGGATATTGGCAAAATCGCCGATGTCCGGACCTTTCCACCCCAGGTAACGTTTTTTATGGTTGTCCTCGTATACAAGATTGCCGATTCTCAACATCCGGTCAGCGTGAAATAATTCCAGTCCGTACATAGCGGTATCCCACCAGTCGACTGTTCGCAGAGATTCATCCAGGAAGGGTAGCTTTTTGCGGGCAGTATTATAACTATCAAAATAGAATCGAATTTCTACTTCATATGATAGTTGCGGATTGGCCATTGCATTTCCTTTGCTGTCTGCTCATTATACAACAATCTCCACTGGAAAACTGTTATTTCCGCTTCAGGCGGTGTAAAATCGCGAATAAGATGAAGTGGAATATTATCAATATCATATCCAGGGTGGTATTCATACTCTGCATACCGTTTCTGCTACTCACTGCTGTGATAGCGATCGCGTTCAACTCGGTAGCTCTCTACGAATACGGATTCGACAAGTATGATGTCGCTTCGACCACCGGTCTTGCCCGGACGGAACTGGTAAAGTCGGCCAAAGCTCTTATCTCGTATTTCAACTCGGGAGAGGAGTATATCGACCTTACGGTGGAAAAAGACGGAGTCGAGTTCGAATTGTTTACCCATGAGGAAGCAGTCCACATGAAGGACGTCAAGGGTCTTGTCAGGCTGGACTATGGAGTATTAACCGGTACTTTTGTCTATGTACTCGCCTATGCCGGAGTATCCCTTTATAAGAAGAAGGATGGTGGATTCATCGCCCGAAACCTGCTGATCGGCAGCGTTGTTACTCTCGGACTGATACTGGTTTTATGGCTGGGTTCGGTATGGAATTTCGATGCACTTTTTTACCAGTTCCACCTGATGGCTTTTTCCAACGATTTCTGGTCGGCGGAAGGGTATATGTTGAAGCTTTTCCCCGGAGGTTTCTGGTATGACGCTACGCTTTTCTGCATATTCGGGATGGCAGCGGCGGCGGCGTTTCTTGGATTGATAGCCGGAAGTTTCCTGTTTTTCACCAAAAAGGGCTTGCTTTTTCACAGGCAAGTGTCATAATACAAGTAATCTTCGGTAATATTTACCGTACAGGAGATAAAAATGAAGAGAGTCCTTATTCCGGTCTTATTAGTCTTTACAATGCTTGCGGCCCTGGTGTTACCGGGATGTAAGGGTACGATCGGTTCCGGGGAAGTAATTACCGAAAAGAAAGATTTCACAAATTTCACCGCTCTGGATATAAGCAGTGCCTTTGAAGTTGACATAACACAGTCGAGTACTTATAGCGTTGTTATCAGCGCGGATGAAGACCTGTTCGATTATATAGAAGTCACCCAGACAGGCTCCGAGCTCAAGATATACTTGAGTCCCCATCATATCTTTACCGATTTCACGCTCGGTAAGAGGGTGTTAAAGGCCGAGATATCCATGGCTTCACTGCATGAACTGGTGATTTCAGGAGCAAGTAAAGGAACCGTAACAGGTTTTAAGTCGGCATCTCCCCTTAAGCTCGATGTATCGGGCGCGACAACCCTGAAATTAACAGATATAGCAGCAGGCGACACTGATTGTGAAGTATCCGGAGCCAGTAAACTGACCGGAAACCTGACTGCCGGACAGGCAGATTTCAATATATCGGGAGCCAGCAGCATGGATTTATCCGGTGTGACGAATAATATGAGAATCGGGGTATCGGGTGCCAGTCGTGCGGACCTTGAGGAGTTCCGCGCAGGAAATGTCGATGTTACTCTGAGTGGTGCCAGCGAGGCTACGGTATACGTGAGTGAGTTGCTTGACATAGAGGTCAGTGGCGCCTCAAGGTTATATTTCGTTGGGAATCCAACACTGGGAGAAACCAATATTTCCGGGGCTTCTACCATTAAACACAAAGACTAG
>CAZBQL010000108.1:8671-9911 GCA_964493985.1 uncultured Dehalococcoidales bacterium | reverse complement strand
AGACTCCTCTTGATGGAGTACCAGAGTTATTTTTGTTTGTTAGGGTAAGACTAGTTAATTCTGTAGTTCCTTGAGATTCTTGTACAGCTCAAGTGCATCCGGATTGGCCAAGGCATCGATATTCTGTACCGGTTTTCCGTGTATGATGTTTTTAACGGCTAACTCAACCTTTTTCCCGTTTACCGTATAAGGGATATCGGCTACCGGTATAATCTTTGCAGGAATATGGCGTGGTGAAGCGTTATTCCTGATAACATTTCTTAATTTCTGAATAAGAGCTTCGTTAAGCTCGACTCCTTCGTTCAGTTTGACAAACAAAATAATGCGGACATCATTATCCCATTCCTGTCCTATCACCAGGCTGTCCTGGACTTCTTCGACAGTTTCAACCTGACGGTATATTTCTGCGGTACCGATTCTTACCCCTCCCGGCTTCAGAGTTGCATCGGAGCGACCACTGATTATCAAACCTCCGTTATCTGTAATACTGGCATTGTCTCCGTGACGCCAGACATTAGGGTACATCTCGAAATAGGTACTCCTGTATTTCTGGTTACTATCATCATTCCAGAATTTTAGGGGCATCGATGGAAAAGGTTTGGTACAGACCAGTTCACCCTCCTGTTCCGTAATAGATTTACCTTCATCGTCGAACACGTGTACATCCATACCCAATCCGAGTCCCTGCATCTCTCCGGCATAGATGGGGCTGACAGGATTCCCGATACCAAAACAGGCGATGGCTTCCGTCCCACCTGAAATATTGTTCAGGAACACATCCGGCTTGATGTAACGGTATACGAACTGATAATTTTCAATCGAAAGTGGGGAGCCGGTTGAAATCATTGTCTTGAGGTTAGGTAAATCGTACTGTTCATCTGGTCTTATGCCTGCCTTTTCAATCGTGGCGAGGTACCGCGGGCTGGTACCCCAGATACTTGCATTTTCATCCTTGACGAGTTTGAAAAGCGTGGTTTCGTCCGGAAAGAAAGGCGAGCCGTCATAAAGAATAATCGATGCTCCCTGGGTCAGCGAACTCACCAGCCAGTTCCACATAACCCACCCGCAGGTCGTAAAGTAGAAAATTGTATCATCGCGCTTCATATCGGTATTCAGCATTAATTCCTTCAGGTGCTGCAGGAGGATGCCGCCTGCTCTATGCACAACACACTTTGGTTTGTCAGTAGTACCGGAAGAATAAACGATATAAATGGGATGATCGAAGGGAAGTTGTTCGAAC
>CAZBQL010000108.1:0-8571 GCA_964493985.1 uncultured Dehalococcoidales bacterium | reverse complement strand
AGACTTGTCGCAGCCAGCATCGCAATCACTGTCTCAATCATATTTGGCATAAATCCGGCTATTCTGTCTCCGACTTTTACACCTGATTGTCTCAACGCTTCAGCGAGATGAGCGACCTTGTCATAGAGTTGAGCATAAGAAAGTCTGACTGCTTCCTGTCCCTCGCCTATGAACGTAAGGGCTGTTCTGTTATCACGATACCTGAGCAGGTTCTCGGCAAAGTTAAGCCTGGCACCGGGAAACCACGTAACACCAAGCATATCATCAAGGTTAGTAACTACGCTTTCATACGGTACTGATGCCATAACCTCTCCGAATTCCCATATTAACGCCCAGAAATTTGGGATATTGTTGACTGACCACTTCTGTAAATCACCGTATGTGTTCAGGTTCAGTTCATATCGTCCGTTTACCAGGTTGACAACCCTGGTCAGGTTAGCTGCTTTGATTCGCTCTTCCGAAGGAATCCAGATAGGTTTACTCATGCGATATTCCTTTATCCACAGGCATATTAACCCTTCACTCGAATCATTCCGAGCTTCATTTCTTAAAGCTTGATTTTTATTATCCTGATCTAGTAACTGACGGCAACGAGCATTGTAACCGGCTTATTGGTATTGTTTATTATCTCCCTGCCTTCGTATGGTGCCAGATAGAGCGAGTCCATCGGACCGAGTTTTATTTCCTCATCCTTTGACTTAACGGTTATCTCACCTTCCAGGACAAGGTAGACTTTTTCCGTGGGCGAATCTTCGTACGCCCACGCAGCGCCACCTTCAGGAAGGAAATATGAAAGACCCATCCAGAATTTCTGAATACCTGTCTCTTCTTTCCCTTGCAGTCGCATCGCCGACATATTAAAATGCAAATCCGCAGAATAAGGTTTGACTTGTGATAGACTAACTTTTTTCATAAGATATAACTCTCCATAATCCTGTAAAATTACATCGTATCGTATTTGTATTCCCTATCGGGTACATCATTGAGATTGTCTTCGTCGATTTCGGCGACACACCGAGCCATCGAGCCATCACCCAGATACCAGCGGAGCGGGAAGCAGTAGAACCTGAAACGCTTACCTGAAACTTTGTCAAGATTGCCGCCGAGGTTTTCAACGCCGACAATACCATGTCCCAGCATCATCTTGTGGCAGGGCTCCCAGGTACCCCAGCAACCGATAGCTTCCAAATCGCCGAATTTCTTGTCATAAGCTTCTTTGCCATGTACTTTGATATAGGTAAACTTGTCAAATTCAGCATAAGCTTCTTCGCCGAACTGCTGAGTATATTCCTCGGTGATGGGATAGCCGGAAGCTCCGATTAAGTTCATACGGGTCATCCCGTTGTTACCCATAGCGGTATGGAGAGGATGGTCCAGAGCCTGCATATCCATCGCGACGCACTTTACTTTTTTCTCCACAAACCACCTGCCGGCATCAATCCCGGTACCACAAGAATAATGATAGTACTCTTTTGAATCGTCGAACTTCCTGTGCATGCCGGTATTAAGGCAAAGCACCATGCCTTCCAGTTCATTCGTCCCGATACCTACTTTTTCACAAGCAGCTTCAAGGTGTTTTGGTCCGATAAGCCCCCATCGTTCAATTTCGATGGGAAGGCAAACCGCTTCTCCGGTATAGGCGTCGACAGGCATCTCGTGAGTATACCGCGCTCTCTTACCGTCAAATTCGATTTCCATGACATGGCGGGGAGCATCGCAGTGGGTACCGGTATGCATAGTACAGGTAATTTTTTGGGTCAGAACACCGCCTTTCGCCATGGTGTGAGTATTATCGATTATTGGCTTGTCAAAATAAGGCCAGCGTGGAATTTCCGCACCGAAAGGATGCGTCAGATCAACAAATACTTTTTTCCCCATAGTTATATCCTTTCAAAATTATCTTATCTCGATTACCAGGTAGTAACGCCCCCGTCGATGTATAAGATTTGGCCTGTCACGAAATTTGAGGCGTCGGATGCAAAAAATATGCAGGGGCCTACCAGATCTTCCGTAAATGCCCAGCGACCCATCGGAATTCGTGCTTTCATGGTCTTCGCATATTCCACATCAGCAAGTAATTCCTTTGTCAGTTCCGTTTCAACGACCGTTGGAGCAATAGCATTGACGAGTACATTGTGTTTTGCCCACTCACAAGCAAGCGTCCGTGTCAGAGTATCAACAGCTCCTTTACTGGGACAATAAGCGGCATATCCGACAGGTAGACCGTATCTGCCACGTACCGAAGAAATATTGACGATCTTTCCGCTCTCCTGTTTGATCATCTCTCTGCCTACTGCCTGACAGCAAAGGAAGGTACCCCGTACATTGACGTCCATTACTTGCTGCCATTCATCGATCGGAAAAGAATCTGCCGGCTTCCGTATGGCTACCCCCGCGCCGTTTACCAGGATATCGATGCGTGGAAAAACCTTTAAAACATTTTCTACCATATCCTCTACCGATTTTTTATCGGTCACATCGGTAGAAATTGCCAGCGATTTCCTTCCTTTCGCTCTTATCTGTTCTGCCACAGTCTCCAGTTTAGTCAAATTCCGGCTTGTCACCACCACATCGGCTCCAGCGTCAGCAATGCCCAGTGCGAGGGCTGCCCCTATTCCCCCCGCGCCTCCGGTAACAACTGCAACTTTACCACTCAAAGCAAAAAGGTCAGCCATAATTCACCTCCTTTATAATGAGTTCCTGGTTCATATGCATTGAATATATATTTATAATCGATAATTAAGGAATAATATTGCATTTAGCGACTCCGGGTCATGCGACCTATCGAAATTCCACACGTTCCGGAGGCCCGTCGGAGGGTTAAAGAACTGTATGGATGCTGCATTCCGTTCACAAGATATGTTATTTTCTCATAACCCGGAGACGCTTTTCCCACTGGTTTTATAACTTCCCGGTCATACCCGGCAAGGATATCTGGAAAAATCCTCACCGGGTATTGACCAAAGGAGAGTCTAGTATGTTATTGACTTTGTTTAATATTTTGATCTATCCAGACGAAGCGGACCCAGTATGGCTGGTATCCGATAAGTCCCTCACCGTGATAGTTCTTTAACCAGGGTTGCCAGAAAGTGAATAAATATGGGCCGGGTACAGTGATGTACCAGGCCTGCTCCAGGACATACGGCATCAAATCTCGATGCAGCTGGTCAACTTTTGCCTGGTCCTTGAGGTTGTACTTGAGAATCTCTGCATACGTCTCGTTGACACGCTCGTCGTTTACCCAGCTGCGATTGAAGGTGTTATCTATCCTAAACGGAAGTAGCTGTGCGTATGGTCCGGGTTGAACGAAGAAACCATATAACATTTCTGGGTATTGCCTGGTCGTGGTGTAGTTGAAGTAAATCCCCATATCGACGACTTGAAGTTCCATGTTAACGCCAATCTGATCCCACATACCCTTAATTATGGAAAGAAAATCGACGAAGGAAGATTGTGTGATTATCTGGGTCTTGAAACCATTGGGATATCCGGCTTCTGTTAATAGCTGCTTTGCCCGTTCCGGATTGTAAGTATAAAGTTCCTGTACCGATTGAGGCATCTGGTCCAGCGGCATATAGGCCTTGTCATAACCTTTAATATCTGCCAGCGGCCAGGCCAGTATCTCTGCCTGTCCATCGTACCAGGAGTTGACTATCTCTTCGTAATCAATAGCCATCATTAATGCCTGACGTACTCGCTTGTCCTTGAATGGCAGCTCAGGTTTGTCCAGCCTCATCGAGATGGCATTTGGTCCCTGCAGGTATTTTGTATACTCGAGCTGCGGTGAACTCGTCGTAAACGATTTCCAGTCGTCCTGGGTAAGACCGCTCAACTGTTCTATCTTACCGGTACGTAAAGCCGCCTGTTGACTTGAGACGTCAGGAATGACCAATTGTCGAACACCATCAAGATAGGGCAATTGATTGCCCATCCCCTCACCTACCGGATCGGTCTGCCAGTAGTTGGGATTCCTGGTAAAAACGGCGGAGCTTCCAACAACATAATCCGTCATCATGAACGGACCGTTACCCACCTGGTAATACCATTCACTAATAGTGCCATATTTATCAATGATTTCCTTCGGCCATATCTCCCGTTCGCCGAGCATCAACCAGAGCGGATCCAGGTTAAATAAACCTGTCTCCACGGCTACCGTCCATTCGTCTATCTGCGTTACCGTTGTGTTTTTCGGCATGGTGGGATCGGTGATAGCCAGGTAAGACATCGGAGAATGAATATGCCTGTCTAAAGAAAATGCAACATCTTCTCCGGTCATTTCCCGTCCGTTAACCAGCCGGCTGGCTTCGTAGTTCGGATCCAGAGAGAAGTGGACTCCCCGGCGAACATGAAAGATGATTTTTGCTGGGTCAAGGATCTCGAAGCTTTCCGCCAGGCAACCAACCGTGTAGTCTATACGCTTCTGGCTAGACATAGCCCAATCAACCTCGCCGGTGCCGGCTAACCCTCTTGTCCAGTCGCCAACCACCATTGTATCGTTCACCAGGAATACATTATTGAGAAATCCCCTTGTATATGTAGCATGATCGAAGCCCCCAATCTCCATACTGGACATCTGGTTCAACTTTCCGCCGTATTGAGGTTCTGTCGTTTCCTGTTGTTCCCCGTCGGTTGGTTTAGTTGTCCCGGATGTATCGGTCTCGGTTTCTGTGATAACGGGTTTATCAGTCGTAGTTTCGGTAGTTGATGTATCGTCTGTTTCTTTCTTTTCGCAGGCAGTCAATAACAGAGCGACCACCATTATGATCGTTACGAGTAACCATGCAAATCTCTTCATTTTTATGCCTCCATTTCTTTAATTTTATGAAGGTTTTACTCTATATTTCGATATCGGGATAGACTCAGTTGAAACGTTCATTCTATCTCCATCTTGTTTCAAAATTACCCACTTTAACCAGTTCTTATCATCCTGTTCCGGATGATCTTCCCGGTAATGGAATCCCCTGCTCTCTTCTCTAGCTAGAGCGGATGTAAAGGTCATTTCAGCGCATGCGGTCATGCTGATCACTTCGTGGCATTTGCTGAGATAATGGGTATCCTTCGCATGAAGTTCAGGTAATTTTTCCTTGACCGATGCGACTTTGGATAATGCCTCTTCCAGCCTTTCCTTGCTTCGTCGCAGGCTGTACTTCATCGGGGCTACCACATCCTGTAATGAACTGATAGCTTCCCAGGGCGAGTATTTACTATCTGTATTCATCGGAGTGAAAATATCTTCCTTCATCCGGGCTACCTCAGCCGTATCTACATCGGATTCCGTGGTTGTAGCTGCATATCGCGCGGCATCTATTCCGCCCCATTCGCCGCTTATAACCGCGAACATGATTCCCGAGCCAGGTGTCACGCCCGGAGGTGAAGCAACGGCACCCGCCACGGCTGATCCTGCGTAACTCGTATCTCCGATAGCCCACAGACCTTCCAGAGTTGTCTTCATGTCCTCGTCGACCCTGATACATGAGAGTTCACCATGCAGAGGAACGGCAATTTCACGGCTGGGAGGTTGGGGACCATATTTATCCGCTTTTCCCTGGATTAACTGGTTCCATTTCCCGGTCTTCGGCAGGCTCTGACCGAAGCCCCCTCCACCTCCGGGACGCCCCGGACCACCTGTAGGTGGTTGGAAGTATATCGGACCTCTTCCCTCAGCAACTTCTGTTTCCAGGCCAACTCCCAGTTTTACTGGTAAAAATATTCCTGCCGGTCCCATATCGGGCGTATATTTTTGAGCCAGATTTTCTCCTTGTGCGTTTACGAGAAACATATTGCCTGCCATGCCGCCGTCCAGGTTTCTCATCACGACATGACCATAGAGGTTACCGTATTCGGCATTTCGCATCTCGGCTCCTGCCCGGTAGGCAGCGGCAATACCATCGCCGGTTCCAGCTGACCAGAAACGTCTGACTTTATAACCACAACTGCCATTGGCAATAATGGTCGATTTTGCCTTGAAGATAAGGAACCGTCCGTCTACTATGTCAAAGCCGATTGCACCGGTAACCTTGCCATTTTTCTGCAATAGATCGACAATGTGGATTTTGTTCTGCATTTTAACGCCAAGCGTTTTCGCTCTCTTACTCATGGGCTGCATCATGTCTATATCGATAAAGGTCATTGAATATCCGGGTGCGAAGGAATTCTCGATTGCGACGAACTTGCCATCAGGTGTTTTCGCGATAGTTGCACCCCATTCTGAGAGGTGTTCCAGTGCCCGGTAGGTACTCCCGACATATTTCTCCAGAGCGTCCTGGTCATTTATGTAGAAACCAGCGTTACGTACCTGGAAATCAATGAACTTATCAGCATCACCTCCGGGTGCAAGGAATGCCAGGACTCCTCCGATCTTGGTGGCTTTTCCTGCCCAGCCGATGGTCTGCTTCTCCACCATAAGAACATCGATATCGGGATATTCTTCTTTAGCCCTGATTGCGGCTGCGAGACCGCCGACACCTCCTCCAATAATAAGGACATCTGTTGAGACTACTTCTCCTGTTTTTTCTAAATCTGCCAACTCATCCCTCCTGTTTACAAAATGAGGATATACTCCAAATTACATTTATCAGAATGATGTCCGTAAAGGTGCAGGGATGATAGGAACAACCTCTATTGCATCAACCGGGCAGGCTGCTTCGCATGCCAGACACCAGACACAGTCTTCTGGATAGGCAACTACAGGTTTCTTGTCCTCTTCGTTCCAGCGAAGAACATCGACGAAGCAGGCGTTCACGCAGTTTTTGCAGCCCTTGCAGGTATCAAGATCGATCTGTATTTCCCTGACCCATCTCATGGACTCTGCATCCATTACTCACCTCCTTTACGTTCTAAGGAGTCGTTATACATAGATTATCTTTGAGCCTTCCTTCTTAATCTTAAGAGAAGCCTGACGATTGATTTCGGGATCCGACACTGCCTGCCAGATTCCCCAGAGGGCCGGCAGGAAAGCCTTGAAGGTACTGACTTCAGCAACATTATGTACAGGCCATCCGCCACCGGAAGGCTTCTTACCACTTGGGTGAGGAGGTAGTGGTCCTGGAGGAGGGCCTGGAGGCGGTCCGGATGACTCACCGCGGGGCGGTCCGCCGGGCATACCGTGCATGCAGGAACGCATTTTACATCCACCGGGAATAGCTTCCCATTGATGCGAAAGAACGACTGCTTTAGGTCCTCCTGGCCCAGGAGGACCTCCGCCTGCGGTCAGCAGGTGCTCATATGTCCAGAAATCCTTCTGTTCCTGTGTTCCGAGGTTAGGGTCTACCCACTCGATCCTGATATCCCTAACGGGACTATAGTCGATACTTTCTGTGGCTATCTGGACAGCTCCAATATGACCGCCTAGTGGCGGTTTAACTTCCCATTTGAAACCCTTGTGCTCATCAGGACACCAGAGTTCGTACCCCTTCTCCATATTGACCCACCACCAGTCCAGCATTTCCGTGGTGACGCCCGGTATAATATGGTCTACTACCATCCATCCTTCAGGAAATTTTTCTTCTACCATGTTTGACTTCTCCTTGTTATGTTTGATTTTAATCACAGTTTTTTAATTTATATTCGTTTTCAATTAGTAGGCTAGTCAGACATTTCAATGCTATTGTGGATAATAAAAACTATTAATTTCATACTAAAATTCCTACTTGAATTTTATTTCGACTTCATATATGATTTCATATATATAACACTAAGTTTTTACTGGTGTCAAGTATCCTCCGGAAGTTACCGCTCCATGGTTCAAAATCAACAGAAAGATCAATTAGGTCGTCTTATGATTGAACTGAAAAAGCTTAAATCCTTTTTCAGAATGTTGTGTTATGATATAAACGAATAGGAAAATATCTTATAAATCTAATAATCGAGAGGAAAAACTATGTCGAAAGCTAATGACCCGCGGATTAAGTTGCATGCTCTCCTTGACTCGACAAGAGAAACCATACAGAAAGCTATAAAGATGGAATTAGCACAGTACCAGATGAGTCAATCTCAGGTCAAAGTGATGCATATGCTTGCGCAAAGTGAAGAAGGATTGACTCCCGGGCAGCTTTCAGAGTCTGCCATCAGAGAACTTAACTCGATAACGACACTCATAAATAGAATGCAGAAAAAAGGGCTTGTCACAAAGGTTAAAAAAGATGGAGATCATAAAACATATGTGGTCCTGACAGACAAGGGATTTGATATTTACAATAATACCGTCACTGAACGTTCTATAACGCTTATCTTCGATACTCTTTCAGATGAAGAAAAAAGCCAACTTACATTTCTATTGTCCAAACTTCAGACCAAAGCTCGCAACCTCCTTGGGCTGGATTATAAACCACCGTTTTTACAGTAATCATATCAATGATTGAACCTTGGTAGTCCTTCAATTTAAAAAACTTAAATATACCAGTAAGTAATAACAATGCTAAGAATTTCCTCATCGTTCTTCTCGAGTGAATTCTTATCCAAATAATCCTTAAGACTTAAAAGTAGTCTTTCAGGCTAAGCCGATTATTTAACTTTTACAGCATGCGAACAATTAATAATCCTTTTAGATAACCTAGGGAAACTCTGAATAAG
>CAZBQL010000107.1:0-9948 GCA_964493985.1 uncultured Dehalococcoidales bacterium | reverse complement strand
GAAAGAGTCCAGCACTTTTTCATATGCCATCACCTCCTGGAACGATGCAGTTTATATTATCGCTATGCCGCTGGTTAAATCATCATGCAATAGTACCAATTTAGAGTTTGAATAAACCACTCTTTCGGGCGAAAGATATTGAGCTTTTCATCTATACATTTGTAGACTTTTTATACGTGTTATAGTATACTTTATATATAATATATAAGTTATATAATATATAATATATACTAAATGGGAGATTTACGAGTGGACAACAGTATTCTCGAGAGGGTAACCGAGGATCTTCTTTCCATACCGCCTGTGATATTTCGTATTGTCAGAAATAAATTCGTACGGGCAGCCCTTACCGATATCGGGGTTGATATTACTCCTCATCATTTCGAAATTATCAGGCTCTTGATGGAAGAAGGGACCATGCATGTTGCCGAGATAGGGCAGAGACTTGAGATCGCTCGTGCCCAGATGACCCAACTGATTGAGAAACTAGTGGATCTGGGAATCGTAGAAAGGCAGCCCGATAACAATGACAGGAGAATTACAAATATCTCACTAACGCAACAGGGAATTTCACTGCTCGAGGAACATAAACATATCGTCGAAGAAGCAATACGAGAAATCATGTCTTTCCTGTCTGATGGTGAACTCGCAGAGTTATCCGATTCATTGAGAAAGCTCTGGAGTATCCTCGGAAAACTGGAATAGAGAATTGAAAGGAACAAGAGAGGATGGATTAGCTGTTTTATGGATAGAATGAATATGAGTGTGCTGGAAGATAAGAGAATCGGCCGGCTGATGTTCAAACTGACGATTCCGGCATTCATGGGTATGTTCGTGATGACGCTTTACAACGTGATAGATACTATATTCATCGGTCATTACGTGGGGACCCTGGGAATAGCCGGTCTTTCAATAGTATTCCCGATACAGATGCTGGCGATGGGTATGGGAATGTTGACAGGAATGGGTGGTGCCTCGGTAGTATCAAGGCTTATTGGTGCGCAGAACGTTGCCAGGGCGGAGAAAGCCCTTGGTAATGCATTGTGTCTGAACATTATACTGTCGACCATCATAATGATAGCAGGTCTTTCGGCTGCAGAATTCTGGCTGGACCTGGTCGGAGCCTCCGAAACGATAATGCCGTATGCTCTTGACTATATGACCTTTATCCTGGTTGGTATGGTATTCCAGACCTTCAGCATGGCGAACAACTCGCTTATTACCTCCGAGGGCAATGCCAGGGTAGCTATGATAGGAATGGTTATCGGTGCCGGGAGTAATATCGTACTGGATGCACTGTTTATCATTACACTGGATATGGGGATTAAAGGCGCAGCGATTGCTACTACTTTAGCTCATATGATCTCAGCCATATATTTCTTAAGTTACTGGAGGGGGAGTAAAAGTTATCTGAAGATTCACCTTAACAATTTAATTCTTGAGTGGGGGATCATCAAAGACATCATGTTTATCGGCGTTTCCGGACTGGCAAGAACTTTTGCCGGCAGTCTGTCCGCCATCTTCGTTAACCGTGCGCTGATTGAATATGGTGGCGATTATGCGATCTCAACATTCGGTATCCTGAACCGTATAATGATGTTCGCTACCATGCCCGGAATGGTAGTCGGTCACGGTCTGCAGCCTATACTGGGTTATAATTTCGGAGCAAAGAGATACAGCCTTGCCTTGAAAGGGATAAAAATAGCGATGACGGTATCCACTTCATGGTGTATCATTGCCTTTTTCCTGCTGTATTTTGTCCCGGCCCCTTTTATCCAGATATTTTCCAACGATCCGGAGCTTATCGATATGGCATCTAATGCATCACGTCATATTTTCCTTGTCCTGTACCTGATGGGGCTCGTGTTTACCGGGTCCATGGTATTCGTTGCAATAGGGAAAGCCAAAGAAGCCTTTATTACATCAATTACCCAGCGGGCGCTATTTTTAGTGCCGCTTGTCTTCATTCTTCCGCCCGTCCTTGATATAGACGGTGTCTGGCTGTCGTTCCCGATAAGCGACGGGCTAAGTTTCATCCTTACGCTGGCGCTACTGGTCCCGGTGTGGCGTCAGTTCAAACGGTTGGGTGATCAATCTCAGGAATCACTGGAGATTCCGGAAAAATCTTCGGAACTTACGATGACAGAAATCGGAGAAACATAACCTCTGCGGTTCCCGTACGAGCTGCAGGTACGGGATTTCCTGAAAAAACGGTGATATCGTGGTGATATTACCGCTTTTATTATTGAAGATCACATATCAGACGAACCTGTAACTCTCTTTTAATTATGATATACTCGGTTGCGTGAGGTGTACAAAATGAATTGGAAAACCAGGATAACGGGTCTGCTGGGCTGTAAATATCCTATTCTTCAGGGTGCCTTTGCCGGATTTGGCAATTGGGATTTTGCCGCTTCCGTAGCGAATACCGGGGCCCAGGGAATGATAACCGCTTCTGTGTCCGGAACACCGGAAAAGCTGAGAGAGGATATCCGGAAATGCCGGGAAGCTACAGAAGGCACATTCAGCGTTAATTTTACCCTTACCAGTTCATTACCCTGGAATGAGATGCTGGAGGTCTGTATCGAGGAAGGAGTGCCGCTGGAGACGGCTGCTTATAAACCTGACGACCTGGTTCCACGTATTAAGGAAGCCGGACTGACCTGGATACACAAAGCTGCCCGGGTGAAAGACGCAATGCGCGCGGCTAAGCTCGGAGCCGATGCAGTAATAATCGTCGGACTCGAAGGCACCGGATTCAAGAGCCCTGAACAGCTTACTACCATGTTATCCCTGGTATGTGCGCTGAGGGAAACAGACGTGCCGGTCATTGCCGCTGGCGGCATTGGAGATGCCCGCGGATTACTCGGAGCTCTTGGCATGGGAGCGGAAGCGATAATGATGGGGACAGCCTTCATGGCAACGAAGGAATGTCCACTGAATGACAGGATGAAAGAAGCGATTATTCAGGCCGGTTTCGATAATGCCGAACTCAGACACAGAGTACTATCCGTGGCTGATCCTGAAGACCTGGAGGAGGTAATGAAGCTGCGTGGTACGGTACCGACAGACCGGTGGTTGTTGATGCTGGAACGGGTCAATCTCAAGGACCCTCACTGGCGAGATCCTGATTCTGCAGGGCAGGGCGGTGACTCCCGATTGAGAATGGTTTCGCTGGCTGCCGGATTGATCGATGAAGTTAGACCGGTCAAGGAATTTATCGACGGGTTGATCGATGATGCAGAAAACATCATAAACAGTCGGGAATCCTTCGGGTAGCTGTTTCTTTATCATCCAGTCTTCCGCAATCTATAAACAATTCGATTTAATTCAGCGCACCAATCGATCACAAATTCCTGATACGAACGTATTCTCTTTTTTATTCGCACTATTATTTGCACATATATGATTTTAATGGTAGAATGATCATGACGGAACAACTAATACAGGAAGTGAGGTAAATATGAAAAAGAAGATACTTGCTCTAATACTTACTTTGGTGACCGTGTTACTGCTGACCTTTTCTTCACCTATATCGGCAAAAGTAGAAAGTAGTCCTTTCAACACAGGTGTAAATACAGAATTGCGTAATGGTGCCAGATATTATTGTTATTACGGTTACAGCCATTGGTATAAACCTCATTATTACTACTGGTTTACTCAATGGTACAGGTATATTTACCGTCATGGTCATGGCTACTGGTGTAGGTTTATTTTCCACTAGAGTTGTATTCATGAATACAAGGGACATTGGTAGCAACGGTACTTAACAGTTTTAGTGGTCCTGTCTGGAAGCGACATCATTCGATGTCGCTTTTGCGTTCAAGAAGAAATGGTCCGACGTATAATCATTCATGTGGATTTTTGACAAATCTCATGCCGAAGGATTAATGTATGTTAAAACAGAGAAAAATTAATTAAGGAGAAGGTAGAAAATGGCAGAAACGTTTAAATGCCTTAACCCGATCGGCATTCAGCCGCCCGTAAAGACATTTCCTTTAGCGCCGCGACTGGACAGTCTTGACGGCAAGACCATCCATATGAGTATCTGTGGTGAAGCGGATATCTGGGTACCGCTGGAAAAAATGCTGAAGGCAAATTATCCCAATGTAAACTGGACAGTAAATAAAAGGTATCACATCGTTCCGATGGAACTTTCTGAAGAAGCGAGAAAGACCACCGACGCAGTGATACTCGGGGTCTGCTGGTGACATGGCGCTGTTAACAGGCAGTTGCCTTATTTAGCAAGTCTTGAAAAAGAGGGAATTCCCACTGTTCTCGTCAATTTTGGTGAAGAAGAGGGGAAAGTGGTACACGACTCAACTCTTCACGGGATCCCCAAACTGCGTCATCTTGTTGCTTCACGAAACTCCGTAGGCGGTGTTACCGAAGCTGAATACCTTTTACCGCTTATAATCGATGAACTGACCCGTCCGTTGGTCGAAGAGGAACAAAAAGGCGGTCTTTGGGCACCATTTGAGTCGAGAATCCTTTTCGAAGGAACTCTCCAGGAAGCGGAAGAATTCTATAACCAGGTGGAGTATATCCCCGGAATATTGAACGCTCCTTTTTCAAAATACACCGACGGTCTTCCCGTGGTAATTCCCACGGAGGAACGGGTAGAAGCGATGTTGAAGCGTACCAGTCACAAACCGGATGAACTGATAACCCTGCAGCGCGATGGTGAAATACGGGGATTTGGTGCGATAGATAATATGAGTGTCCGGCGCAAGAAGGGTGATCTTGTCACTTTCATGCCGATGTACCGTTCAGCTACGGTAGAGCAGGTTGCTGTCAATGCTGTTATGGCCGGCTGTAAACCGGAGCAGTTCCCGGTGGTCCTGGCGATTGCCGAATCGGGTGGCGGTACCGGCGACGGCCGTGGCGGCGGCGGAGCGTTTATGGTCAGCGGCCCCATTTACAAAGAGATAGGTATGAATGTTACCAACTTTGTTTTCGGTCCGGGCAATCCGGTCAACAAAGCTCTCGGTCGTGTCGGAAGCCTGATGTGGCGTAACCTTGGTGGCTACAAGGAGACCGTCACTACCATTATCACTCTCGGCAGCCCGGTAACCAACGGTGGCTTTATCATAGCCGAGTATGCCGAAGGTCTTCCGGAAGGCTGGAAAGGCCTGAACGAGGAACTCGGTTTCGGGAAAGACGAGAGTATTCTGATGACCTGTATGCCCGGCGCCTGGGGGATCGGCCAGCAGAACATGCCCGGTGTCTACCGCTCTCTCCAGAGAACAGGACACGGTGCCATAGCCAGGTTCCTTGGTGTTAAGGGCATTCCCGGACCGCATAACTATCTTGAATACCTCACCAAGAATGCCTGGGCTACCAGTGAAGGCGGCTTCACCCTGGTCATGCCCCCGCAGATTGCCCAGGACCTGTGCGACTACGGGTTCAAGACCAAGCAGGAAATATATGAGTGGATATGGAAGAGAAGCTTCGAGACGGTAGCTGAATACAGGATGCGCGGGATGGGTGACTTCGTCACCAACGGCTGGCTGGGAATCGAACCTACGTCCGGTAAGCCGTGGAAAGAACTGTCCGACGACTACATGGTTCCGGCTGGTGGTACTGATCCGTTCCAGAATTATAATATTGTTCTCTGTAACATGGAAGAGACTGCCGTGGCGCGTTTCAGCGGAGGCCACGGTCAGGCTTTCAGCATCGATGCCTGGCGATAGGGGACAGTTTAATATTTACTCGTATTGTTGATTAGATGACATAAAGGAGTACCTTAAACAGGTACTCCTTTGTTCTTCCATTTACTATTTTTAGATCTTTATCTCGCCAGTTCTAGTTATCAATTGGGGAGAGCAAAATGATAAACGACTATATTTTCAAACTACAAGTACCGGTTCACCTACTTCACACCACTTTAAACTGTCTGATGTAAATTGAACGTAGACACCTGAATCCAGGAGCGCGAGGTAGGTGGTTATCATTTCCATTCTATTAACTGCAACAGCAACAATCTTTCCTTGCAGGTCATCTCCATTTATATCTTTCTCTTTGTATATAACGCGATCACCAATTTTAAAAGTCATCCTGGCCCCTCCAAACTGAGTGATTCACTATATTCTTATGGCAAAGAGCTCCATACTGTTATGCGAATTTTGTTATTCCAATCATCGAATAATGTATTCACTATACACGTGAGGGATTACAAATAGATTAATAAGAATGGCCGGATATTAAAAAAACATTACAAACGACTTACAAAGAGGTCTTGATTGAAGAAGATTAGTCTGAAAAGGCGAGTGTTACCTGTACACAGATAAAGAATAGAAACAACGTTTCCAATCGATTTCTCCGGTGAATTAGAAAATACCGCCGCCGATAAATAATCTGAAAGCACCGACAACAATCGCTATCGGGCACATAACCAGGCCGGCAATTGCCATACCTTTATCTTTTTTGGAGGTCGCCATGGCTATGCTGCTGAGTATAAAACCGACTATCGCAACTGGTATAACGCCCCAGTTCATCCAGCCCAGGAACGGTATGAAGCCAAAAAACATTCCTGTGACAGCGAGAATACCGAAAATGAGGGCTGCAATCTGCATCTATTCCTCCCTGGAATTTGAAAAGATATCACAATACATTTGCTTGTACTTGCAGTATGTGTCTGCTGGAGAGAGGTTTAAGTGCGATAGTTACCTTTCTCAGTGCGCCGAGCTTCTTTGCGGCTTCCACCCGGTTCATGTTCTTCGAGATTCTTAATCAATATTTTTAATTTTGGGCATAGATTTTAATGCCTCTATCGCCCAGTAATTTTTCAACTTCAGTTTTATATGGCAGATTATCTGTGTTAACACCTGTACTCACACATAATAATTCTATCCCGATAGGATTACCATCTGCGTCATAGTCGATACGCCTTTCGATATCCAGGTTCTCACCATATGAGTACGGTGCCTTTTTAATGTATATATATATAGCATTAGCTTCTTTATCATATTCTAATTTCATTTTTCATCTCCATTTGGGAGTTCAGTCTTCTACTGTAATTATGCAATTACGATTTTCCTTCTTAACAACAACCTTAATATACATATCTGTGATACTTTAGTATCATAATAGTGCCACAACTGTACTATATTGTCAACGATCGAAAGGGCATGTATTTTGGTAGTTTATCAAGCATGTGGCTACATGGGGTACATTAAGTAAATTAGTAAGTAATGTATACGAAGTAATGGAATTGATCAGCCGCCTTGAAAGCGGAGGCAAGTATTTTTTTTCGAATGTTTATACGTTCGAAGAATGATCGAGTGCTATGCACTTACAACGAGTGCGCACCTGGGTGAGAGGAACGAGAATGAAAAACCGTCTTTCTCAAGGTCCAGGAAACGGTTATCCAGTTTACACCAGTTAGGGTAGTTCGGTTTAACATGAGTATATAGTCCCGAATCGAGTGCTATAAAGTAGTCGGTTATTTCGTTGGCGTGATTTCTCCAGATATCGACAATCTCGCCTTTTGTGCATTCCCCATTTTTCTCTTCATCTACATATATAATCATGTCACCAATATTGATAGCCATTCCTTAAATACCTCCCGGTTTAGTTGTCACCATTATATTAATACGTCATATGAGCCGATAGTGTTACGCGAATGTTATTAATGTCTATAAAAACTATCTTATTGTTCACTTTGCTGGGTCAAACTATCGTACATAACGGATATCAATTGTCCGGATAGAAACCTGGTCCTGTCATCAAGAAAATTGTTCACTTTAGCAGCCAGGCTGGTTAACTCGTAATGAAATTGATCTTCATTCATTTTCAGTAATTTCATCATATCCCTGATTTTCTCAGTGCTGTCCATTTCCATGTCACCTTTCTCGTTTTTTTCTTAATGTATTCACTATACACGTGAGGTATTAAAAACAGGTTAACAATGACAGCTAAATGTTAAAAAAACATTACAAACGACTTACAAAGAAGTTTCGATTGAAGGAAACGACCCATTGACAAACCTATCTTAACATAATAAAGTGAGTTTACCTGGTAGAATACTTGGCTGGAGATGGCAAAATGGCGAAAATTGAACAAACCGTAATCATCAATAGACCGGTGGATCCTGTATTCGACTACGTGACGAACTTCGATAACCTGCCCAAATGGTATACAAACATCCTGGAAAGCGTAAAAACCTCTGAGAAGTCGAAGGGGATAGGGACTACGTACAAGGGCGTAATCAAGGCGATGGGGATGAAGATGGACTGGAACTCGCGGGTCACCGATTTCGAGGAAAATACCCGGGTGGATAAGACCATAAACTCGGGATCAATCGTTATTTCCGAAAAACTCCTGTTCGACGAGACGGACGATGGCAACACCGAGTTTAACATGATACAGGACTATCACTGTGGCGGACTACTCAAGCTCATATCACCCATCCTGCTTATCTCGATGAAACAGCAGATGAAAAAGAACCTTGCCAACCTCAAGAGGATAATGGAGAGCGAAGGGCAGGGATCTTGATTTGTCACCAGGTCCGGATAGATATCAAGGAGACCTTGTTTCCTTAATTATTTAAACACGTGGTCGAAGCTACCAGTAGACTTCTATACGCGATACAATTTTATAGTCGGGCAGCATATACCATATACCGTCATTCCAGATTAACTCGGCTTTTATAGATTTACCAACCTCAAGAGTCGATACTATCCGGTCCAGATGTGTCGGTCTTGGTTGCCCCGGTTCCGAACCCGTGACGTCGATATAGATCAGCCCTCTATCCGTGGTAATAAAGGCGTTAAACGCATGAGCAGTAGACCCGTCTTTGAATTGAATGGCAACAAAAGCGGCTTTAATTCCTGATTCTTCGGCATTATTATGAAGGGTTTCAGCAAATTCACCACACGTATATTCATCAACTATGTAGGGATGCTTATCGGTATCATCTTCAAACAGAAAGTTTCTGAGTTCCACGTATGAAATATCTATAGCTTCGGGGTTATTTACCAGGTCGAACTCGGGGCGGGTGCTTGCCCGGTAGGGCGGTACCATTTCACTTTTAACGATAATTCCCATATCATAGTAAAGCTGCAGTTCATCCTGGAGATTCTCTATATCCGATTCAAGTTGTGATGACCTGGACTTTTCGGCAGTCAGGCTGCTCTCGACGCTGTTAAGCCTGGAGACCGTTGAGTTATATTGTTTTTCCAGATCGGTATTGGCCTGGACCGATTCATCGAGCAATTCCCGGGTGTCCAGAAGCTGACCCTCTGTTTCCTCCAGTGAATCCTCCGTTTCCTGAAGTCTTTGCCTGGTGTTATCAAGGTCTGCCACGGTGTTGTTGATCATCGTTTCCTGTGATGAGACAGTGGCATTCAGGTCTTCGATTTCAGCTTCGGCCTTGTTAACCTGAAGGAACAGCACAATACACACTGCCACGATACCGACAACAAAAACGGGAATAACTATCCTGTATACCCATTTCATAATAATTACCTCCTGTTCAGGTTTTGGATACCAACTCTAATATATATATGATGTTTGTGAATTATATCAATATAGAACAAAAGGGACAAGCGTCGCGAATGGTTTTGTTTGCAGCTCGTTGGCGTTGATGTCATTGCGAATTTCGCCGTCAACAGGCGAACTGTAACAATCTCAATAAATATAGATCTTTTAACCTGCGTCGCGATTCTACAATGATATAATGTTATTAAAGCGTATCTTTGATGATGTACTGCCGGGCAGGGGGTGAACTAATGGATAATTTCAGTCAAGGAGATAGAGTCCGCATCAACAGCGGTGAATACGAAGGGAAGACCGGGACTATTACCGGTATAGAACAATACGATCAAAAACAGGAAGTGCCGGAAAGTGATCCTCCGGTAAGAGAAATAGATACCCGTATTGAAGTAACCCTTGATAAGTCAGGAGACACGGTAATCCTGTATAATAGCCGGATGATTGATAGGATTT
>CAZBQL010000106.1:1245-9968 GCA_964493985.1 uncultured Dehalococcoidales bacterium | reverse complement strand
AAAGGTAAGAATCCTTCAAGTACCAGACAGTAAGGGCTTTTTCAGAGGTTTCCTAATGTAGCGGAAGCTTGGCGGAATGCTAATCAGAATCAGAGAAACAACTTGGCTAGGGTGCTTTTTGAGGAAATTAGACTCGATAATGGGGGGAAGGTAGTTTCGGTAAAGCCAAGAACAGAATTTGAATCTTTCTTTAAGTTATCGTTTGAATGTCAGGCAAAAGATATTGCTGGCGACCCCGGGGGGATTCGAACCCCCGATCTCCACCGTGACAGGGTGGCATGTTAGTCCGCTACACCACGGGGCCGTATTGCTGTTTGCAGGGGTGGTAATAAAGAATATTATCTTGAAGATTCTATCAGGATGGAGCGCAGATTGTCAAACGATCAGGCTGCTGTCCCGGAGCGCCCGTAGTCGTCGTCCAGCCTGACCACATCATCCAGTTCCGGTGTTGAGACTTCCAGGAATGTCGTATCTTCGATGGCCTGGAACCGGTGCTTTTTCTTAGGCGGTAGCCTGAAGGCTATACCGGGTGATGCTTCTGTCTTGACCATATTCCCATTTTCATCTTCTATCTCGAGAAGGGCCTTACCTTCCTGGATATACAATGTCTCGTCTTTTTCATTGTGATACTGGAGACTGAGGCGGTGCCCTTTTTTCACAAAGAGGACTTTCCCGGCGTATTGAGGGGTCAGGGCGAAAAGCAGTTCGTAACCCCAGGGTTTTTCTGTTTTTCTCGGTAGTCCGTTATCCACGTAAGATACCTTTTTATAGTAAATTACACACCGGCCAGCTTTTTTCCTGCTTGCAGGAGTTCTTCGACTTTCTGTGGAGTATCACTTTCCGCATATATTCTCAGTAACGGCTCGGTCCCGGAAAACCTTATCAAGAGCCAGGAACCTTCCGTCATTATATATTTAAAACCGTCAATCGTGTTAAGTTGATCAACTTTGATCTCGTTGATTTTTTCAGGAAAATTGTTCTCGATACGGTTGATGATATTTTCACGTTCATCAGGCGGAAAATGAACATCGATCCTGTTATAGTGGTGAGGACCGGTTAAACTGAAAAGGTCATCTAAAAGCTCAGAGGGTGTTTTTCCCGTTTTCACCATAAGATCGAGGAAGTAGAGAGCTGCCAGTATTCCATCGCGTTCAGGGATATGTCCTCGGAAACCGTAGCCGCCGCTTTCCTCTCCGCCTATCAGCGCATTGTCTTCCAGGTACGGAGCGATGTGTTTAAATCCTATCGGTTTCTCTACAACCTCTACTCCGTATATCTCTGCCAGTTTATCCACTACTACCGAGGTATTTATCGTTTTAACAATCAGGCCTCTTTCCCCACGTATCTCCAGTAAATAATATGTCAGCAGAGACAAAACCTGTAAGGTAGTGATGAAATTCCCGTTTTCATCGATTATTCCCAGTCTGTCGGCATCACCGTCCGTAGCAATCCCGATACTGGCTTTCTGCTCTGTTATGGCAGCTATAAGCTTTCCAAGGTTTGCAGTTATCGGTTCCGGTTGTATTCCGGGGAAGAGAGGATTTCGTTGACTGTTTATCTCAATGATCTTTGCAGGTCCGCCATTCAACAGGTTTTTCAGGTATCCTGAACCGGCACCGTACATTGAATCGATGATTACTTTTAACCCGCTGTTCCTGATTTCATTAAGGTTTACCAGTTTCGATATATGGTCGATATATGACGGCAAAGGATCGATGTATTCGACAAGTCCTTTTTTCAAGGCTTCTTCCTGAGTTATTCTTGCCGGTGAATCCTTTCCATAAAGCCGGGAAACCTTATCCTCGATTAGTGATGTGATCTCATCGGATACGCTGGCCCCTTTTTCGGATTTGTATTTGAAACCATTCCAAGCAGCCGGATTGTGGCTGGCTGTGATGATTATAGCCCCACCTGCATTCAAATCTACAATGCCGTAGCTTATTACCGGGGTGGGAGTTGCCGCCCGACAGAGGTGTACCCTGATATCGGCGGCTTCCACCACTTCTGCGGCTGCAGTTGCGAAATCTTCTGAAGCGAACCGTGTGTCGTAGCCGATTACCAGTCCTTTTTCAGCAAGGTCCGCTTCCTTAAGATAGTCAGCTACGGCACGGGCACAGATACGAACATTATCGAACGTGAAATCATCCGCGATAATACCCCGCCAGCCATCAGTGCCGAATTTAATGGGATTTTCTCTCACCATACTGCCATTAAAGATAGTTTGCACTACATGTCATTCTGAGCGTAGCGAAGAATCTCCTTGCTGTTGAGTTGGGATTCTTCAGTCGTTACACTCCTTCAGAATGACACACTATACCATAATATTACTATGAGTGTATCAGAAGGTTACAAATAATAAAAGGGGGATGATTTTTGAACCATCCCCCTTTTTTGTGTATCGAAATTGGTCTATCCAAATGCTTCTTTCTTGAGAATCTCTGCCTTATCGGTTTTTTCCCATGGCAGGTCGAGGTCTTCGCGGCCGAAGTGTCCGTAAGCGGCTACCTGCCGGTAGATCGGACGCCTCAGATCAAAATCACGAATGACCGCACCGGGCCTGAGGTCGAAGTGCTTCATTACCAGGTCCTCGATAAGGTCTTCCCCAACCTTTGCCGTACCGAAAGTCTCAATCGAAACTGAGAGAGGATGAGCAACACCGATAACGTAAGAAAGCTGGATTTCCAACCGGTCAGCGAGTCCGGCGGCGACACAATTCTTGGCGATGTGACGGGCTGCGTAGGTTGCGGTACGATCTACCTTCGTGGGATCTTTGCCTGAAAAGGCCCCGCCGCCATGCCTGGCGATACCGCCGTACGTATCGACAAGAATTTTCCGTCCGGTGAAACCGGTATCCGATACCGGTCCGCCGATTACGAACCTGCCGGTGGCATTAATGTAATGTTTTGTACTGTTATCCGTAAGTTCGGCAGGGATAATCGGGTTTATAACTTGCTCTATGATGTCACGTTCCAATTGTGCCCGGTCGATTTCATCATGTTGGGCAGCGATAACCACGCTCGTTACGCGCCTGGGAATACCTTTGTTATACTCCACCGTTACCTGTGACTTGCCATCGGGTCGAAGGTAGGGAAGGGTACCATCTTTCCTGACTTTGGCAAGTTGGCGGCAGAGTTTGTGGGAAAGCGATATGGGTAAAGGCATCAATTCAGGAGTTTCGGTACAGGCGAAACCAAACATCATTCCCTGGTCACCGGCGCCTAACGTGTCCAGTTCATCCCCCAGAGTGCCTGTTTTTACTTCCTGCGACTGGCTGACACCCATGTCGATATCCGTCGACTGTTCTTTTATTCCGTTCAGGACACCGCATGAAAGATAGTCAAAACCGTATTCCGGATTCGTGTACCCGATATCGCGGACTACTTCTCTCACGATACTCTGGACATCGATATAGCAACTCGTAGTGATCTCACCGAGTACGACAACGAGTCCGGTGGTCGTTGCTGTTTCGCAGGCAACCCTTCCCATCGGGTCTTGGTCCATGATCGAATCCAGGATCGCATCCGATATCTGGTCGCATACTTTATCCGGATGTCCCTCGGTAACGGATTCCGAGGTTAACAGGTATTTAGGTGAACTGCTGAATCTATTTGTCATATTTCCCCCTTCTATGTTCCTTCCTGCCAGCTATTCAGGTATTTAGCCTGTTCCGGCGTAAGAGTATCTATGGTGATACCCATTGAATCCAGTTTTAACCGGGCAATCTCTTTATCGATCTCTACAGGTACGGAGTGAACATTCAATTCCAACTTGCCCTTATTTTTAACCATATATTCAAGGCATAATGCCTGGTTGGCAAAACTCATATCCATGACACTGGCCGGGTGGCCTTCTGCGGCCGCAAGATTGATAAGCCTGCCTTCTCCAAGCAGGTAAATAACCCTTCCGTCTTTAGTCCGGTATTCATCCACGAACGGTCGTATCTCTCGTTTATTTTCAGACATCGCTTCGAGCGCCGGGATATTGATTTCCACGTTGAAATGACCGCTGTTGGCGAGAATGACTCCACTTTTCATAACCTCCAGGTGTGCTTCATCGACGACATGTTTATCACCTGTCATGGTAACGATGATGTCAGCGATTTTGGCAGCGTCCATCAGCGGCATAACCCGGAAGCCGTCCATCGCTGCTTCCAGTGCCCTCACCGGTTCAACTTCGATGACGATAACATGAGCGCCAAGTCCTTTCGCTCTCATCGCGAGCCCTCGACCGCACCAGCCGTAGCCGCATACAACAACATTTTTACCCGCCCAGAGAACATTGGTTGCACGGGTAATACCATCGACCGTACTCTGACCGGTTCCGTACCGGTTATCGAAGAGGTACTTGGTCTGGGCGTCATTTACCGCGATAATCGGGTATTTCAGTTTTCCCTCGTTTGCGAGGCTGTGAAGCCTGATAACACCGGTGGTAGTTTCTTCTGTACCGCCTATTACATCCGTGATCAGGTCACTTCGTTTGGTATGAAGAGTAGTGACCAGGTCGGCACCGTCGTCGACGGTTAAATGAGGTTTATGGTCGAGGGCAGTTGTGATGTGCTTATAATAGGTTACGTCATCCTCGCCTTTAATGGCGTTCGTGGGGATCCCGTATTCAACCAGGGCGGCGGCGGCGTCGTCCTGGGTACTGAGGGGGTTGGATGCGCATAGTACCAATTCAGCACCTCCAGCCTGCAGCGCCAGTCCCAGGTTAGCCGTCTCAGTGGTGATATGAAGGCAGCCGGAAATCCGGATACCCTTGAGTGGCTTTTCTTTCTCGAATCTTTCCCTGATCGTCTTAACGACCGGCATCTCGCGCGCAGCCCACTCGATACGCTGCCTGCCGGCTGCTGCCAGAGAAAGGTCTTTTACATCGTATTTATCAGTTAAGGTCATTAATTACTCCTTATTAGAACAGTGTTTTACCGTGTATTTATTGAAATAGCGTCAGGGTTCGCTTTGAGGCGAATCCTCGTTGTTTTTACTTCTTTTAGGTCTTCCTCCCTTGTGAAGACGCGGATTTTCGGCAGGGCATTCTTCCAGCGGGACCGGGCAGTCAAGGCAGGTATCCCTGCCGTATTCCTTGCATCCGTCGATCCACGGTACATCGCCATTGAAATGGCCGTGTAGAGGATGTTTTACAGCTTCTTCTTTTGAAGGTCTTCCTGATTTACTCATAACAAGATTTCTCTTTACTTGAAATTCAGCAAACAGTATACCTGAGTGAGTATTTTATCATATGTGGGGATGAAAAATTCGGCTGAATAAATATATTAATTAAAGATTTTCTTTATAATACCACATATTCGCTTTTATGTGTTGCCGGTTTATGTTTTTACAGACGTATTTCAAACTCAATTTCGTCCCTGAGAGGGATTCCATCATTTCCCGTGAGAGGGATTTCCGGCTTTATCTTTCGGGCTTCTTCCATCGAATTCGAATATATGGTTGCGATAGTAAATCCATATCTCTGGTAAAAGCGCATAGCATGGGTATTGTCATTGGTAGTAATTACAAGTAATCGCTTGCAGGCGGCTTGTACCACGGCGTCTTTTACAGCATTTATCAAGTCGGTACCGATTCCTTTTCGCTCTGCCAGGCTTGTTAGAGTAGTTATCTCGCACTCATCACCAAGTATTTCATAGGTAATGAGGCCGATGGGTCTATCATCCTGGACAGCGATATATCCCGGATTCTCATTAGCGAAAAAGAGCCTGCTACGGGTTACAAACCTGGTGGAACCCCAGTGTTCCTCTAGAAAAGAGGTGACCCACTTTTTATCTGCTTCATTGATCTGTCTGATACTAATTGATTCATTTGCCATTTTGGCATGAAGTATATCATAGATAAGGGATATAGCTACATCGAATCCGTGGATTTGTTAGATATAAGACTCTGCCAGTTCGAAGTACTTACCCGCGGTTTCAGTGATCTCTGCTGTCTGCTCTTCTGAGATATTCGGTATATCCAGCTTCATACTTTCGATTCTCCCCCGGTAGTAAGCGCGATAGCACTTGTAGAAGTCCAGTATTTCGGGCAGGTCTTCATCGCCCGTAATTGATACGTAGGCATCGACAAATTTATGGGAAAGGTCGGTCCTGCCGTACCAGTCAAGGTCCATTGCCAGGAAAGCAACTTCCGATGCTACATCACAGTATCTCAGGCTGTCATTAAATTCGATGCAGTCGAAAATATATATGTCGTCAGCTACACAGATGTGTTTTACGCGTAAATCACCATGGCAGTCCCTGATTTTACTGTCAGAGATTCTCTCATAAAAAAGCTCGGTGTTGTTTTCAATGAAACTGTTAGTGTAGTCTTTGATAGCACGGTAACTTTTCTGAGAGATTGTCTTACTGATGTACCTGATTGAGTCGATAAAGTTTTCTTCAGTCCCGGTGAGTATAAATTCGATATCGCCGTAGTCGCTTATCGTTTCCGACGTTGCGGCTTTTCCATGAAATTCAGCCAGTTTTCGAGCGATATCATGCATAACGCTGCTTGTAATGCCATCCGTATCCAGAAGAGTACCAAGCATAGATCCCCCCGGCATCTGTTTCATTTTTACGGCGTACTCCAGCGTTTTACCCTTGCCTTCCACCGACAGGCCTTCTTTACCATCAGTTATAGATACAGTGTCAAGGTAGATATCAGGACACAGGCGGCGGTTCAATGATACTTCCCGATTACAGTAAAAACGGCGTTTTTCGAGAGTGGTATAGTCCAGATATCCGGGATCGACCGGTTTTTTTATCTTATAGGCAAGATCACCGGTGAGAAAAACATATGATGTGGAAGTCTGTACCAGTTTGATATCTGATGGTGCACCGGGGTAACAATCGGGACTTAATAACGCTTGTGCCAAATCCGGAGGTTCAGACAAAATACCCTCATTCACGAATTGTCTTTAATATAATATTATAACAGCTTTTTTCTGCTGATGAACAATGTCACCGGCTGCGAAAGTAAGAAGCACTTAATAATTGGAATACGCAAAGGCAGGTTGCAGGCTAAAGCAGTCGAAAACCGAAATCAAGCCGGGATCTCGCCAGCCTTTCTCTTTGCTTCCAGCCTCTTCTTTTTCTTCTTCTGTTTTTTAATCGCTACTTTCTTTGTTTTGTTCATTTCTCCCGGTATACCATTCTAAATTGATTTTTCTTAATGGGTAGCCTGGTATTCACGTACAAATCTGCTAATTGAACGATCGTAGGTCTTCTCAACTTCCGGAGAGAAAGCGCAGGCAGGTAATTCCTCGTGCTCCAGGTGATACGATATGCATTCACAGCATTTTCCTTTTCTGGAGCAGGAGGTATATGTGCAAGGGCAGTTTTCTCTGTTCTTTTCCAGGCTGCATTCCATCCGGATTATACTCCTCTATAAATATCGCCTTCTCATATTATCGGAAAGATCGACCAGTATTTCAAGGGCTCTGCCGGCAGCGTCGATTGACATGGATGCCAGCGAGCAACTTGGCGTCAAAAGACTCTGCTTGACAAGCTGGTCGAATCTGATTCCATGCCTGGTGAAGGGTGCCATAGCTTCTTCCAGGCGGTCTTTCAAACTGGCAACGGTTTCTCCCGCGAGTGATTCTTCATCGTTGGCAACAATACCCCAGGCGATCACGCCACTCCGGTCGATGAATTTCTTAACCTCGGCTGGATAGAGGGTGAGAGACTCCGCGTAATTATACGTATCGAAATTCAGAATATCGATGCTGGTATCCAGCAGTACCGACCAGTCGGTATTGCCGCAGCAATGCACTCCCTTCAAGCCGGAGATTCCTCCCAGCACCTCTTCCATCAATTCGATCACTTTTTCACGTGAAACCGAGAAGAACGCCGAACCGAAAGAGACCATGTAAGGCTCGTCGACAAAAATAATCGTGTTTTTAGACAGTTTCCTCAGGGCGTTCTCCATCCAGGCTGCCTTAAGCCTGAGTAGCCGGGCGGCTGCGTCTCCCAGGACGTCGTCATAGATCACGGATTTCTTGTTTTCGTCGGTAACCGTCAGCCCCCAGCTTACAGGGCCGGTTACCTGGCCTTTAACAGCTTTAGGTGAAAGGTTGTCCATACCCAGGAAATAATGGAGTCCGGCGGCATATTCGGGGCTTATTCCATACCGGCTGAAATCGTTTTCGATATAGGCGCTGTAGAGATTTTCAAGTTCCCTGCCCTCCGATTTCGCCTTATCGACGTATATCCTGTTGTTTCCGACTACTATACCGGGGAATCCCTCGCTGTACTGGACGTACATATTCTCCAGGAAGGAGCGTTCCGGCAGTTGTGGCCAGGCCGGGATATCCTTCAGGTAATGCGTTACCTGGTTGCATGCCGATGCCGCATCTTTCTGCGGCATGCTTCCTATAATCGTCGGCAGACAGCCGAAATCCATATCTGGCATATAAGTGAAATCCTAAATACGAATTTCTAAACTCTAAACAATTCAAAGTACTAATGACCAAATAATCCCGTTTTTTAAGACTGGTATTTTGAGATTTTTTAGAATTTAGAGCTTAGATATTAGTATTTTACTACAGGTATTTCCCGAATATCATCTCGAGTTTCTTTTTCTGCTCTTCAGACATCGCTTCCGGAGAAGTAACGAAAGCCGTCTGCAACGCGGTGGGACAGGGGCATTCCCGCTTCTCCGGTATGCGGCTGACGGATTTTTTAATGATTTCCTTGGCGGTATCAACATTGTGGTGCATAATACCCAGGATTACATCTA
>CAZBQL010000106.1:0-1145 GCA_964493985.1 uncultured Dehalococcoidales bacterium | reverse complement strand
GATTCATACAGAATATCGCTCAGGACCGGGCAGAAAGGGTCGGCAAACGGGATGTGACCTACTATCCCGTTGCCGAAGAAGGTACTGTCTCTTACGCGTGTTCTATCTATTACCTGGTCGGGGATCAGCAGGTGTCCCGGCTCGATCTCCTTCTTGAAGCTGCCGGCTGAACAGGAAGCGATAATGTGTTCCACTCCAAGCGATTTCATGGCGTAGATATTAGCCTTGTTGGGTAATTCGGTAGGCATTAATTTATGCCCTCTGCCATGCCTTGAGAGGAAGGCTATGCCTGTTCCCTCGAGTTTACCGATTATGAAACTGTCGCTGGGCTTGCCGAACGGTGTATCGATGCTGACTTCCTCGATGTCCGTCATTCCCTCGATGTTATAAAGCCCGGTCCCTCCGATAACTCCGATTTTAGCTTCAGGCATTTAATTCCTCCTGGTGTTAAAAAATGAAAATTGAGAATTATCAATATTAACGATATGCATCTTTACGATGGGCAAAATATATGCCATTAATGATTCTTTTGTTATGGTCGATGGAATATACCAGTCTGTAGTTACCTATTCTGAATTTGAAGAGCCCAGTATATTTACCTTTAAGTTGTACTGGTTTGATTTGTTCAAAATTCTCAGAGAGCCATTTTATCCTGTTTAATACACGTTGGGCAGTTGTCCGGTCGAGTTGTTTTATCGACACCGAAGCTGTGGGGCTTAACAGGACTGTATAACTCATTCCAGTTTTATCCCCATCTCTTCAGCTACTTTCTCCAGCGGTATACCTTTCTCTCCACGCTTAATTGCAGCTAGTGATTCCTCGATTTTAGCTTTAGCTTCATCTGTTAATTCTAATCCTTCGTCAGGATCACCTAAAATCTCTTCCAGCTTTTCTTGAATTCGTTCGTCAATTAATGCTATAAGTTGTTCCAAAGTCTCCTTGTCAAGTTTTAATACCATCTCCCACCTCCTCAAACTATATCCATATTATAATCGATTTGAACCTTCATCTTAACATACGTTCATTACATAACTCATACAATAATGGATGTGAACATTTTAATAATTGATACTTGATATAGTGTCATCATAAGGTTCTCTGATTATACCACGCTCGGTGATGATGGCGGTGATGTAGCGGTGGGG
>CAZBQL010000105.1:0-10234 GCA_964493985.1 uncultured Dehalococcoidales bacterium | reverse complement strand
CGGTAGCGCGTTTCATTTCAACTCCGTATTTCCTTGCCTGCTCCATCATCTCCATACCGAGTTGAGAACCGATCACCCCCTCGGAGAAACCGGGGTAATTTTCAATCATCTCGATATTCATAATGTATCCGCCGTATCCTTCCTTTTCGAGGAGGAGGGTACGCCAGTTTCCACGGCTGAGATAAATCCCTGCCGTGAGTCCGGCAGGCCCGCCGCCTATTATTATCGCATCCCAGTCAGGCATAACTGACTCCTTTCATGAAAGTGATTTTATTGAGAACCGGCTTTTGTCAGTGTGGCACCGGTTATCTTCCTGGTCATTAACGCCGTATGATTATAGGGGGGGAGACGGTAGTAGCTAAAGGAAAAAGCACAACCCGGAGCTCCGCCACTGACGAACAGGTGGACATTTTCCGGCGATATTATCACCGGTACCTTCCCGCCGGGTTTCAAGGCAGTTTCGAAAAACTCCTTCCTTTCCGGAGGTATAACTCCTGATTCCATCGCCATCCGTATCGAGGTGACTTCTTCTTCTTTCAACTCCTCGAATTCGAAGGAAGCGCGCTTGAATATCTCTTCCTGGAGTTTTTCCTGGTCGAATCCCATCTTGTTGAATTCCGAGACCAGTTCCGGGAAGAGGATTATAAGGTGGTTCTGACTTCCCTGTCCGGAACCGGGAATAGGGCCGACCCCCTTATTCCTCCACTCTATCAGCAGTCGCCTGTCCCGGCTTCTTATATCACTGCCTATCCTGTCCAGTATTTCCTCGGCATTCCACGTGCCTATCAGACCGCCGTAAAAATGCTGCATCGGGCTGGCGCTGTGTATCGATGCTACCGTCACACAACTGTCTTCCGCATTGAATCCACGGTTCACGTGGTATGGTTCCCAGCGACTCATCCCGGAATTTTCAGCTATGGTGAAGAAGGTATGGGGTGATATCCGTCCGGTCAGGCTCATATCGTTCATTGCCGGCCAGATATGACCGATATTCAGGGTAGCCAGCCGGACAGCCCGTCCGATGGTGTTATTAGCTCTCCAACCGTGCCCCATGAAGCCTATACCTGCCTGCATTCCGATTTCTTTCGCGACAGGTCCGCTGACTACTATCAGGAGGTTAAACGAACCGGCGGACAGGAGAACATGCCTGTCATCGAACGTGTCATCGGTAAGAGTCTCCATAATGGTGATAATCACCGGCAGGTATTCCGGCCTGGCGCCTGCCATTACTGCGTTTACAGCTATTTTTTCGATTGTGGCAATACCGAGTTTCGGGCTTACCTTGCCAAGTACTTCATCCGGAGATCGACTTGTCCCGGACAGCATCCACTTAACGCGTTCTTCGGTAGGGACAACCATCGGCAAACCGTCACCCCACAGGTTATCAAGATAGACCTGGTTAAACTTTTCCGCCGCTATTTCATAGGACTCTCCGGTGACAGTTACCGGTTTTGACTCTTCCGATTCCTTCTTCTCCGGCCTGGCGGACTCCTCCGGCGTAAGGGGAATGGTCAGGGCATCGATTAATTCATCGATAATACCTTCTGCAACCGGTCGGACCTCTTCGACGCTCGCTCTCAGCCGGTAAAATTCGGCAGATGTTACGATTCGAAATCGGACGGTCGGCATTGCGTTGTCTTCCGCGGCAGATATTGTGGCTTCTCTGAATGTATCACACGGGACGAAAACTCCCGGTATTCCCTGTTTTTCCAGTTTTATCGTGCCGGCGACGCCGCCAAAGGTACAGGAACCTCAGTCGCCTATCGCGTAGATAAACGCGTCGATATCTGAAGTGAAGTCGTTAACTTCCTCATCGCGTATCTCAAAGGCACCTGTTAAACGTTTTGTTGTGGTGTCCGGATATCTTTGTTTCAGCAGTTCTTCTATTGCGGTAAAAAAATGGTCCACACCCTGTTTACCATTCGAATACAGACCGATTTTCTTGCCTTCAAGACCGGATAAACGCGGAGAAGGGATGTATACCGGAGGCGCTTCAATTTCTCCGCGTGGATTCAGTAATTCCAGACTGACGATATTTTGACTCATATTATTACTCCTTGAGAGAGTGTTATTCAAAGGATTACTGTGAACAGAATGCTTTTATAATTATGGCTTCACCCTCGTAGTATGTCAATGAATCCTGCCTGGCGATGATTTACGAAACACTATATTTCCCTTTGCCCTCTTGACAAGATTCAAATATATTATTACAATATATCAAGATATATCGTGATAATACTAGATATATCTATTGTAATGTATTTTACGGAGGATATATGTTTGGAGAAAGAAGAAACAGGCGGGAGAGGTTTTTTGGGAGTCGTCCCAGGGAGACTTCGTTTCAGAAGGGCGACCTTAAATATGTGATCCTTGATTTACTCAAGGATAAACCACGACACGGTTATGAGATTATCCGGGAGCTTGAAGAAGCGTCTCACGGACTATATAAACCAAGCCCCGGCGCGGTCTATCCTACGCTTCAGATGCTCGAAGACCTTGGATATGCCGAGTGTGCCGAGCAAGACAGCAAGAAAGTCTATTCTATTACGGAATCAGGCGTTAATTTCCTGGAAGAAAGGAAAGATCAGACAAAAGGCGTTAAAACTCAGATGAAGAACAGGTGGGGATTCAGGAACATTGGCAGAATGGCGATGGTTATGAAGGAGTATCATGCCCTGGAGCATCTGCTGGGAAGTGCAATACGTCAGCTTGATGAAGAAAAAGCGAAAGAAATCAGGGGGGTACTTTCCCGAGCATACGATGAGATAGAAGATATCATTCAATAGAGAGACTTATGGCAAGCGAAAACAAAGAAATCCAGATCGAATATGATACCGTTTCTAACAACTACTACATAATATGGCAGCCGATGGTGGTTGTTGGAGCGGGTTCAACCAGGAAAGAAGCACTGGATGACCTGAGAAAGGCGGCCCATTTCGGAGTAGATACTATTCTTAGCAGGGAGATGGAGAAAGCAGGATGAAATTCATCGATTCCTGCATGAAACCGAAAAATCAGGAGGTTTTTATATGCGAGTACAATTTTGCTCCGCATGATTTCGATAGTCTTTCTTTTCTTTTTCTGTTGGAGGAATTTCGGTTTACTGATAATAGGTCATGTTATGCCGGAGTATACGTGAAAAACTGAGTCTGAACTGCAGATATTATCAAGCGACCGGTGGAAAACCGGTCGCTTTTCTTTTCCACGGATAAACGGCCTTATATTGTAAGCCAATTTTTACCACATTGTAATGTTTTTGTAATGTCCGCTGGCCTTATTTAATGTCGTTTTTATAGTCGAAGTGTAAGCTTGATACGTAGAGGTTCAGAGGAAAACTATGGCAAAGAAGATTCTAGGTTTGATAATTGAGTTTAAATATACGCTTCTTAACGATTTATATGTAAAAACCATACGGAGGTTACAATAATGAAGAAACGAATCTTATTAAGTTTGCTAACGATCGCAATGGTAGTAGCAGCCACTGCAACTGGAGCATTGGCATTGTTCACAGACCAGGAGACAGTTGCAGCGAATTCATTTTCTACTGGAGAAGTGGATCTTGCTTTGACCAATGGTGCCCCTCTTCCCTTCTCTGTTTCGGGAATGGCACCAGGTGATGTGGTTTATGGGGGTCTCCAGGTCAGCAACAGTGGAGACATGGAACTCAGGTATGCCATGACTACTACAGCCGATGGCACGAGCGTCCTTGATGAGCAATTGGTCCTTACGATTGATGTAGTGACTGGTAACGGCATCGACGGTATCTGGTACACAAATGATGATGTTGTTGCTACACCAAACATCTATGGTCCTGATGGTCAATTGTCTATTGCCGTCATTGGTGATCCGAGCGCTGGTGAAGACTCTGGTGACAGAACACTAGCCACATCAGGTGATGAAAGGCTTCGATTCAAGGTAACACTGCCGTTAGCCACTGATAACTCATACAAAGGTACTACGTGTACTGTTGCCTTTGTCTTTGATGCCGAGCAAACAGCAAATAATCCGTAGTTGTGTAAATAAAAAAAAGAGCAAGAGAGGACAGTTCTCGTCCTCTCTTGCTGGCGGAAAAATAAGGCACGGGGAATATTAAATGCGCAGGTTGTTAATATTGTTATTAATTTTCGGCTCGATAGTAAGCCAGTTCAGTACTGGTGCTTTCGCACTTTTTACTGACAGTGATCAGAGTCCTGATAACACTTTTAACGCTTGGATTCCCTGGCTATGGACGCAAACTACCCAGACAGATTTTGATGCTGGTGTTCTTAATCAAGTAGATACCTCATCAAGTCCCGGAGATGTTGGGCTAGCGATACCAAGTGATTGGTATAGTACATCTTGGACTCGTCGATGCACCGCTAACATAACGAATAATACAGGCAGTACACTCTCAGACTACCAGGTAAAGTTAACATTGAGCTATGACTCCGACATGCAAGATGATTTCGCTGATATTCGCTTCATTGATAATAATGGTACCACTTTATTACCATACTGGATGCAAAGTTATATTACCTCAACTTCAGCCATCTTCTGGATAAAGGTTCCGTCTATCCCATCGGGTATTAAAACGATTTATGTGTATTATGGAAATCCCGCTGCTGCCAGTACCAGTGATGGACGGAATACTTTTGAATTCTTTGATGACTTTTCGGCTGGTTTGGACCAATGGACAATCGATGCTGAAAATACAGACAAAATATATATATCTACCGATGCCGGTAGTCCTTCTCCAAGTTTAAGACACGATCCGGATTCCAGCCAAACTAAAAACAGCTATTTTGACACGAGACTCATTACAAATAATTACAAAATACTTGACGGCATAATCGAATATGAGGTTTATCTCGCTGGCACTCAAAGGATAATCCATCAATTGGGTTGGAGAGTACAAAGTCTTAATTTTGAAAACGGTTATTGCTGGCGTTTGCAGACAGCAACTGCTGACGGAGGACATCTAAGGTTTACTGGCAGAGCATCATGGTCAACCTTTGGAACTGCCTTCAATTATGTCTCAGCTGATACTTGGCACAGCGTCAAGGAAGTAGTAGTAGGACCAACGTATACAGGGTATGTCGATGGGGGCAGTGCTTATTCCGGCACTAACAGTATAAAGCTAACTGAAGATTATTTAGTATCACATGTTCATGGTGTAAGTCTTGATGCCAGCAGTTATGTTTTGGTAGACAATATCAGAGTCCGCAAATATGCCTCCCCGGAGCCGACTACTTCCTTTGGGATAGAAGAACCCATATATGTTTCAGCAGGTTTTATTGCCTCTCAAGTCTTGGATACTGGAATTATTGGGGCAATTTGGGATTTGCTTTCATGGAATGAAACCTTACAGGCAAATACCGATATTACTTTTGAAGTGAGAGCCGGCGATACGCCATTCGCCGAAGGTGATGCCACGCCGGCCTGGACTCCGGTTGGAGGAACTTTCCCGGTGACTTCAGGACTCCCTTCAGGCCGATACATGCAATGGCGGGCTACACTGACTTCTTCGGATACATCACAAACTCCGGTATTACATGAAGTCAACGTAGAATATTATTAAGTGAAAGAAATGGTTAAACGAATAATAAATTATATTGGAATCGGGCTGGCAGTATTATTACTGTTGATTTTCTGTTTCCTTATCTGTGGATCCCGCTTTACAGGACTAGATATTTTTACCATCTACACCGGGAGTATGAAACCTGCGATTCCCATAGGCTCGACAGTCATCGTACAACCGATACAAGAATCCCATATTAAAGTTGGTGATATAATAGCATTTAAGTCTAGCACAAACTCAGACACAGTTGTTCACCGGGTAATTGAAGTTCAAAATGAAAATTCATCCCTCAGTTTTCATACTGCAGGCGATGCCAATAATAGTCCGGATGTAGATCTGGTCCCAGCAAGAAACGTTGTTGGTAAAGTGTTTTTCATCATACCTTATTGGGGATACCTTTCGGATTTTATCGGAACTAAGTTGGGATATGTATTATTGGTGATCCTCCCTGCGTTTTTAATAATATCGCTCGAAACAAGAAACATTATCAGGGAAGTGCTGGGAAAGAAAATCACGATACCTGATAATAATCGTATTACCAGTCTGGTTTATGATACGACTATCCTGGGAGCGACCTGGGATTATCTTTCATGGAATGAAACCTTGCAGGCAAATATGGATATTATTTTTGAGTTGAGAGCCAGCGATACGCCATTCGCTGAGGATGATGCGACACCAGCCTGGATCCCGGTTGGTAGAACCTCCCCGGTGACTTCGGGACTCCCTTCCGGCAGATACATACAATGGAGAGCTACAATGACCTCGTCAGATACATCGAAAATTCCAGTATTAGATGAAGTCATCTTAGAATATTACTAAGTGAAACAAACAGGAGCGGAACCTATACGAATACACCCTTCCTGCAGGAGGTCAGGGCTTACCTGCAATAATACTAATGTCCATTGGAATTATTTGAGACTGCCCCACTATGCCGGGGCAGTTTATTTTTTCCAGAACTCGTTTTTACGTGAAATTTTGTTTTACGAAACTTTTACGAAACCTTTATGAAATATTTATCAAATTTATACACTGTTTTATAAGAGTATTGTATATTTAATCATGTCCACCGAGGAATATTGCTTGGAGTTACGCGATGGAGCAAATTAGCGTTTTTTTAGCGGACTGGCAGGTACTATTTAGAGAAGGAATCCACTTCACTCTTTCCGGAGAGGAAGACCTGGTAGTCACCGGCGAAGCTACGAATAACACGGAAGCTCTCGATTTAATAATGAAAAATCCCCCGCGTATAGCGATTATTAATATCAACCACAGCGATTTTACCGGAGTTAACCTGACCCTCAGCATCAGGCAAAACCTGCCCTACGTCTCGGTCATACTGGTAATGGATACCGATGATATAAATTATATTTATTCAGCCGTAAAATGCGGAGCGGCAGCCTGCATTACCAAGGATATAGGTCCTGAAGAACTGGTCAGTCTTGTCAGAAAGATCGCTGAAGGCGCTGAACAAATGAACCAGGTGATTCTCAGACCGGATATTGCCAGCCTTATCATAGATGATTTCAATAATTTTTCCCTGATGAACGATAAGGTCCATGGTCTCCTGGCCAGTCTTTCGAAGAGTGAAAGTGAGATATTATCCAATATCTCTGCCGGTAATACTCCGGGTGAAATAGCTTTGGCACTTGGGATTTCGGATGAAGACGTAACAAAATTTCTCAGGATAATACGGCAAAAACTGGAAACAAATGAGCGCAGTCGTGCCATCGTCGAAGCTTCACAGAAAGCAATGACTTCTTCAATGGAGAAAACCGGGGACGAGGCATCACCCGAAGAATACATCACCAGAGACGAATTCAATGCATTTAAGGAAAATCTGAAAGAGCATTTCAGGGCTTTTACCGATAAGTATATGGATTTTAAATCGGAATGATCTCTCTGAAAAAGTTCACTGAGTGTTTGTTAACTCTGTGCATAGACCATTCTTAACGGGGGACAATCAAATTTGTATATAGTAGCTGCTGTATTTGGACTATTCGTGGGCAGTTTCCTCAACGTGTGCATCGACAGGCTGCCAAAGGGAGAATCTATTGCTTTTCCTCCCTCGCACTGTGAATCGTGCCATCATAAACTGGGAGTCCTCGACCTGGTCCCGGTTTTCAGCTATATTTTTCTGCGCGGGAAGTGCCGTCACTGCGGAGTGCGTATCCCGATCAGGCTGGTAATCGTGGAATTAGTGACGGGAGTGCTTTACGGCTTCTTCTTCTGGAAATACGGCTTTTCCCTGGAACTCCTGGTATTTATCGTTTACGGCAGCATACTTATCTTAGTATTCGTAATCGATCTTGAAAAACAGCTGGTCCTTGACGTTATTACATTTCCAGCGATGATCATAGCATTCGTATTCGCTTTCTTCCGCCCGGAGATAGCGTCGGTTAATTCGCTGGGGAACGGCACTATCTACCAGGCTGTCAGCCAGGCTGCCAGTAATGCGGCAGGACAGGCTATTATTGCCCTGCTGGGCGGAGTGCTGGGGCTTGTGGTTATGTCGATACCATTCGTTATATATCCGAGCGGGATGGGGATGGGCGATATCAAGCTGGCGGCGTTAGTTGGCTTAATGACGGGGTATCCCTTGATAATACTGGCTATACTGCTTTCATGGATCTCAGGCGGTCTTATCGCCGGAATTTTGCTTGCATTAAAAATCAAAGGACGCAAAGACCCGATTCCAGCGGCTGTGTTCATGGTCGTTGCAGCACTTGTCACCCTGCTCTGGGGAAAGGAAATATGGAACTGGTATTTTTAAACGTATCATTTTTTACCGGAATATTTTAAGAAGACGTTATATTTTATGCCGGAATTAGCTATGTTCGATAAATATGAAAAGGAAGCATACCAATTTTTAGCGATCTATCGCTTCCTTTCGTATGCTCTCTCGGTAATGTTTACCCAGGTGGGTACAACTCTGGCTGCTACGGTTATGTCCGAAGCACAGACATATATCATACTGGGCGTACTCGGCGTCTATACGGTACTCAGGGTATTCTCACCTCTGCGATGGCGTGAGAGAGGTATGATAACGTACCTTATCTTATTCGGCGACTTTATCCTGTGCACTATCCTGGTCGTTTACACCAATGGATTGAACAGTCCTTTCCTGCTTTACTCACTGACACCGATAATGGCAGCGGCCCTTCTTTTCGAAGAAAGGGTGGCATTATCACTGGCGGCAAGCGCTTCTATAATACTCTCTATAACGCACCTCGCTTTAAGCCAGATTGCCGTCAGGTGGACCTGGATAATGCAGGGAAATAATCTTACGCTGCTGGTGGTCTATACGCTTTTCAGCCTGGTCACCGCCATTGTCCCCTATCGTATCAACCTGAATATCAGGAGACGTATCGAAAGAGAAGCGATAATCGAGGAACGCCGGAGAATAGCGCGGGAGATACATGACGGCGTCGCTCAATCCCTTGGTTACCTGAACATGAAAACAAAACTTGTCAGCGATTCGGTCTCCCTGGCCAATACCGGGCAGGCTGTTAAGGAGTTAAGCGAGATTCAGAAGGTGGTGCAGGGTACCTACGATGATATCAGGGAATCTATCGACCAGTTAAGTCATGAGATTAGAAATGTACCCATTATATCGGCACTCAGCACGTATATCGTTGAATTCGGTACCAACAACGGGATAAAGGTTGACTTCGATTATCCAAAGCCATTCCCGAGCATTTCTCCCGTCGCCGAACTGCAATTACTGCGGATTGCCCAGGAAGCCCTGACCAATATCAGGAGGCATGCTTTTGCCACCGGGGTTGAGGTTAAACTCCAGCGTAATGATGAAGCCATCGAGATGATGATCAAAGACAATGGCCAGGGTTTCAGCCTGGAAAAACTTGAAGAATCACCCCTCGGTTATCACGGACTTAACATTATCAAGGAAAGAGCAGAAACCCTGGGCGGTGAACTGCACATTTCCACCTCTCCCGGAGAAGGGGCCGCACTGATAGTAACCTTACCTTTCGAGAAAGTGAGGATGTGAAGTGGAAACAATAAAAGTACTGGTCGTGGATGACCATACCCTCTTCCGGCGGGGTATCGCGGATGTGCTGTCATCACAGGACGATCTCGAATTGATAGGAGAAGCGGTAAACGGCCTGGAAGGGATAGAAAAGGCCCGGCAGCTCAGGCCCGACGTAATACTGATGGACCTGAATATGCCGAACTGTACCGGCCTGGAAGCAATACAGGCCCTCCAGGCGGAAATGCCGGGGACCAATGTACTTATTCTCACGGTTTCCGAGATGGAGGAAGATTTATTTGCCTCGATAAAGTACGGTGCCAAGGGATACCTGTTAAAAAACGCGGAACCGGATGAGCTGATCCAGGCAATATATCACGTCGCCAAAGGAGAGTCTATCATTTTACCTTTAATGGCTACCAAGCTGCTGATCGAGTTCCAGAATCTCTCTTCCGGTAAAAAGAAGAAACCCGATGACGATGAAGGTGGGCTCAGCCCGAGAGAAAAGGAAGTCTTACAATTGGTAGCGAAAGGGGCGACGAACCGGGAGATAGCCGATTCGCTGTTCATATCGGAGAATACGGTGAAAACCCACCTTCAGAATATTATGGAAAAACTCCATCTTGCCAACCGCAGCCAGGCTGCGGCCTATGCTATCCAGAAAGGCCTGGTGTCGCAGAAGGACTAGTGGC
>CAZBQL010000104.1:0-10269 GCA_964493985.1 uncultured Dehalococcoidales bacterium | reverse complement strand
CTGCTTTCAATAAATGAAAATGACAGCCGTCCTATCTACCAGCAGCTTGCCGGGCAGGTGAGAGAGCAGGTAAGTAAAGGCGCTCTCACTCCGGGAGATATATTACCTTCGGTCAGGGAACTCTCCGATAGTCTTGGCGTAAATATGCACACGGTAAGGAGAGCATACCTTTTATTACGAGACCAGGGAATAATCGATCTTAGACCGGGCAGGAAAGCCAGGATATCCAGGAGAAAGCCGGCACCTCTTACCCATGATGCGATGACCGGGATACAGGTACGACTTGAAGAACTGGTTACTGATGCTCTACTCCTGGGAATTTCACCGGAGGACCTGGTGAACATGATAAAAAGGCAGTTGAAATAGATATTGAATTATATCTTTCAAAGTTCACTCTTGACTGCCATTAATATTTCGGTTAGTTTATCTTAATGGCTGAGAATGAAATACTTGCATCCGTAGAGTTCCAGATGAGCCTGCTGCTTTTCGTCGCCCTGGCAGGCTACCTTATCGCCTACCGAATCAATCAGTCGGCTGTCGTAGGGATTATCCTCGCTGGTATCGTAGTCGGTCCCAGCCTGCTTGGTCTGGTGACTTATACCGATTTTGTCTCGAGTCTCGGTCACCTCGGTGCGGTGGTCCTGCTCTTCACCGTGGGACTGCATTTCAAGATTAGCGAAATCACGAACATCAAATACCTGATAATCGCCATTGTGGGAGTCATAATCCCCTGGGTTGCCGGCTACTTTACCGCTGATCTCTTTAATTTCGATTTCAAGGCATCTATATTCATCGGTACAGCCCTAACTGCTACCAGTATTGCCATCACCGCCAATGTCCTTAAAGAAATGAATCGACTTCAGACTGACGCGGCAAAAGCCATTATCGGAGCAGCAATAATCGATGATGTACTTAGCCTGCTGGCGCTTTCAATTTCCGAAGGTATAGTCCTGGGTGAATTATCAGTCGGCTCGTTCCTGCTGATTCTTGTCAAAGCAATAGTTTTCCTGGCAGCGGGGGCATTTATCGGCATAAAATTCATAAGCAGAATGGTGGAAAAGCTGGATAGCACCAGGTTTTGCCAGAAATATCCCGAATCCATATTTATCCTGGCTATCATGGTTTCTTTCCTGTATGCGATGCTGGCTGAATTAATGGGTCTTTCTGCCATAATCGGTTCTTTCCTTGCCGGAGTGTCGCTGGCACAGGTAAAACTCAAGCATAGTAAAAGCTTCCACGAAGGTTCAGACCATCTCCAGATTATATTCGCATCGATATTTTTCATTTCACTCGGTGTATTACTTGACTTTCACGTCATCAGTCTGAATCTTGTGTGGTTTATCCTTGCTCTTTCATTCGTAGCCCTGGCAACGAAATTTATCGGCTGTGGTGTCCCGGCACGAATTCTTGGTATGAATACCAGGAACTCCTCGATAATCGGTCTCGGTATGGTCCCCCGGGGTGAGGTAGCTATGATCGTCGCACTTATCGGTCTTAACAACAACCTTATTCAGCAGGATACTTATGCGGCACTGGTACTCATGAGCCTGATTACCACTATAATCCCGCCCCTGATTCTGAGGAACTGGTTTTATCGTAAAAAGACCGGAAAAACACCTTTTCGGAAAAAAGAGAGAGAAGTTTCTTCAGCGGAAGTCCCGCCTGAGAATCAACCTTATCAAACTCAATAGTAACGTTCTATGGTTTTTTTAAACAGGTCTGGGTATTGAGTAACGGTTGATCTTAACTAATAGCCGGTAGTGGAAATTTAATATCAAGAGACAGGCACCGATTCATCGAGACGCACCCACTCAAGGCTAAGCGGCTTAAAATGAATATATAATCCTGAATTTGTTACTAAAAAGTAGCCGGTTATTTCCTCGTTGTCATTTGTCCAGACATCGATTATTAAGCCCTTAAAGGAGTCTCCATATACATCTTCATATATAATCTTGTCGCCAATATTCAATTCCATCCGTCAATCCCTCCTAAAATGGTATCTCATCAGACAAGAGCAAAATGACTTGCGTCAAATGCAAGACCAGCTTTATCAAGAACGTCAAGAGCATCTATTTCAACAGTTTCATCAGCACCTATTCCAGCGGTCTCGTGTAGGCCCATCTCAACAGGCTTATTAACGTCTATTTCAAACGACTCATTAGTATTCTCTTCCATCAGACTGTCATACATAACAGACAATAGCAGTCCGGATAGCATCCTGGTCCTGTCATCAAGAAAATTGTTAATTTTTGCAGCAAGGCTGGTCAACTCATAGCAAAGATGGTCTTGATTCATATTTAGTAACTTAATCAAATCCCTGATTTTCTCGTTATTCTCCAACTCCATCACACCTTTCGTAGTATTCTTTGTAACAATATACACGTAAATGATTAATAACAGCTTAAAATCGGCTGCGGTATATTAAAAAAACATTACGATTGACTTACAAAAAGGTCTGGATACCTGGAAATAGTTGCAGTTCGACAGCCTTTTGAGTAATTTCTGATATTGCATGGGAATGAAATGAAGAAGTAACATTCCTACTTTCATTTATGCTGTATATAGGGTAATATAACACCCAAACGGAAAAGTAAGCAGAGGTGATTACTCGCCGGGAAGGAGTATGTACACATGGCAGATACGAAATATGGAGATTATGTCAAACAATTAGATTTTACACCGGGGAGAGGTGGAGCTAACGCAAAGGAGCTGGTTTTTGTTTCGGGTGAAGATATGGGAGGATTCGATCTGAACTTTATCATCGGTGTATACGATCAGACGGGAGACTGGGCGCCGGGAGCCGGTGCTCATAACCATCCATTCGATGAACTCTTATTGTTCTTCGGATATGATGACAATGATATGAGTTACCTGGGTTCGGACATGGAATTATCTCTCGGTAAAGAGTGGGAACCTCACAAATTCAATGTCCCGACAGTCGGCGTAGCCCCACAGGGATTCCCTCACTGTCCTCTCGTGACCGAAAAAGTATATAAACCATTCGGCCATTTTCATCTTGCCCTCAGCGCGACCTATTCCGGTGAGAGGGTCGCAAAAGAAGGGGAGACCGACGGAAACAAGTATTCTTACCTGGTAAGGCCGATGGTAATAAAGAAGGGCGTCGGTGGAGCCGACGCTGCACAGTTCGTTGAAATATCCGGAGATGAGCTGCAAGGACTGAATATAAACTTCGCGATGGGTCTCTTCAACCAGGCTGGACGATGGGATCCCGGTCACGGTGCCCGTATACACCCTTACGATGAAGCATATGTATTCTTCGGCCACAATACCGATGATCTGAGTTATTTTGGCGCAGAGATTACAATGGAAATCGGTAAAGAACATGAGAAGCATACTTTCGACAAACCGACTGTAGTTGCGATCCCGAGAGGTGTTCCACATGGACCGATTACCTGCAATAAGGTAGACCGACCTTACAGCGTAATGAAGGTAGGACTCGGTCTTAAATACGAGAGTTCGCCTGCAGACTAGGTATTAATCATAAAGAAAACTTTGTATGAAGGCGGTAATGGTTTTGGTGTTTACTATTACCGCCTGACTGGTGTAAGAACGATTGAAAATACAGATCAGAAAATTTGACGAAAGAACCGATTTTCGTATGCTCGAGTACCAGCCTGACCGTACTATCATTCACACGGCTGGCGGGAAAATGTCTTCACCATTCAACAGGTCCGAATTTCTCGATGTATTCATGCCCCACGGATTCTGGATTGCACTCGACGAAGATAAGATTATCGGTGCTGCATTATTCGGCAGGTACGATAAAGAAAATCCTGCTTGTGCTGCTATCTACGGCATAAGAGTCGATGAACCCTATCGCCAGAGAGGTATCGGAGGAATTTTACTCCAGAAAGCAGATATGTATGCCAGGAGTAAGGGCATCGACAGGATAATTCTCCATACCACCTCTGAGAATATGGCGGCTATAACACTCTTCAAAAAAGCCGGATATATGGTTGCTGAAAACGCCGGAGACAGATTAAAAATGATCAAAAAAGTAAGGTTTGGGTGATATGCCTCCCGCTTTAAAACCTTTGAAATGGTATAAGTCTCTGTCCACCCGGAAAGGGCGTCTTTCAGCCGGTGCTTTCCTGGTGGAAGGAGAAAGAGCTGTAAGTCAGGTAATCGTAACCAGACCCGGTGATATCGAGGAGGTGCTCATTGTTGGCAATGCACCTTCGTTATACGGCGGATTTTCAGTTCGTTCTCTTACCGAAAGCCAATTTAAGACCATCAGTTCGACTCGAACACCGCAGTGTATAGCGGCTGTAGTCAAGTCACCTCAGGATATATACTCAGATGACCTTCCTCTCGAACCTGGTGACAAACTCCTGCTCCTGGAGGATATCCAGGACCCGGGTAATGCCGGAACACTCATACGGACGGCTGCCGCTTTCGGTTATTCCGGGGTGATTATGACTGAAAAAAGCGCCGACCCCCTTTCACCCAAATGTGTTCAGTCGACTGCCGGTTCTGTATTGTCCGTATGGATAAGACGGACGTCCGGGTATCTGAAACTCATCCGGCAACTTCAGGACAAAGGTTATGCTGTTATTGCCGCGGACCTGGCTGGTAGGGAAGGTCCGTCAGTCCTTAAAAACCGGAAGAAATTCATACTCGCTCTCGGAAACGAAGCTTCCGGTCTTTCAGGAGAACTCCTTGATATTTCAGAACACAGGGTACGAATACCTATCATCCTTGAAAAGGCGGAATCGTTAAACGTTGCCGTTTGCGGAGTGATCTGCATGTACCTGAGTTCGATATAATCGACTCTTAATCCACTCATTTTGTAACTGTACCTTTACATGACATATTAACTGATATATAATGATTGAGGTTACAGTGTAGGTTATTACAAACTTCAATATATCAAGACATATCATTTTAGTATTGGGTGACCGAACTCTAACTAATATAGAGAGAGGAGGTCATCTAATGAGTTTTGAAGACAGGTCCCTCCAGTGTTCTGATTGTGGAACAACCTTCACATTTAGTGCTGAGGAGCAGGAATTTTTCCAGTCAAAAGGATATGTCAATGAACCGAAACGCTGTCCTGAGTGCCGCCAGGCGAGAAAAAGCCAGCGATACGGAAGTGGTTTCGGAGCGAGACGACAGATGTACCCGGTAGTATGTGCCGAATGCGGTAAGGATACCGAAGTACCGTTCGAGCCTCGTGGCGACAGACCGGTTTACTGCAGTGATTGCTACCGGAAAGTCAGAAACTAGACTAGAAAAAGGTGAAAAATACGATATTGCAGGGATGGATGTGAATCTATCCTTGCAATATCCTTGGAACACGGGTGTATAATAGATGTCTATGCAGGTATCGATAAGAGAAGGCGAATCACAGGAATCACTGCTGCGCCGTTTTCAGAGGATGGTGCAGACCAGCGGCGTTCTGCGTGAAGCGAAAGTCTATCGCCATTTCGTCTCCCGCGGGGAGAAGGAAAGGATGAAAGCGCAGAAAAGCGCCAGGAGAAGACGACGCCAGATGAACTCCGGGCAGAGGTAGATAATTACCCACGCTTAACCTTAAGGAATTGAATGAAAATACTTTTAGTCTACCCCCAGTACCCGGATACTTTCTGGAGCTTTAAACACGCCTTAAAATTCGTCTCCAAAAAAGCGGCTTTCCCGCCGCTTGGTTTGCTGACTGTAGCGGCAATGCTCCCTGAAAAATGGGAGAAAAAACTTGTAGACATGAATATCAGCAGGCTCACCGATAATGATATCGAGTGGGCCGATTTTGTTTTTATCTCTGCGATGGAAGTCCAGAAAGATTCTGTTCGGAGAATAGTTACCCAGTGCAATAGACTTGGCGTGAAAACGGTCGCCGGGGGTCCTCTGTTCACTACCGGGTACATGGAATTCGAAGGGATCGATCATTTCGTTCTCGGGGAAGCCGAGAGCACCCTTCAACCTTTCCTGGCTGATCTGGAAAAAGGTAAAGCAAGGCATGTTTACCAGTCAGAAGAACGGCCTGACATCACTTATACTCCAGTACCTATGTGGTCATTGCTTGATATGAAGCATTACTCTTCGATGAATCTGCAATACTCACGGGGATGTCCTTATGACTGTGAATTCTGTGATATCGTCGTGCTGAACGGCCATGTTCCCAGGACAAAGACAAAGGACCAGTTTATCGCGGAAATGGACTCACTTTACGAGCATGGCTGGAGGGGAAGTCTCTTTATTGTCGACGACAATTTCATCGGCAATAAAAAGAAACTGAAATCCGAGATACTCCCTGCCCTCGTAGAATGGCGTAAAAATAAGAAATATCCTTTCGTCCTCTACACTGAAGTATCCATTAATCTCGCCGATGATGATGAACTGATCCGGCTGATGGTGGAAGCAGGATTTGATGTTGTGTTTATCGGCATCGAAACACCCAATGAAGATAGTCTGGTCGAATGCACGAAAGTCCAGAATCAGAACCGCGACCTTGTGGCGTCAGTCAAGAAACTCCAGGAACTAGGTCTTGAGGTACAGGGAGGATTTATTATCGGCTTCGATAACGATACCGAATCGATTTTCCAGACGCAAATAGATTTCATACAGAAAAGCGGTATCGTTACCGCGATGGTTGGACTTTTAAACGCTCCTCTCGGTACGAAGCTGTACAAGCGGCTCCAGGAAGAAAATCGCCTGCTGAAAACTATGAGTGGTAATAATACAGATTCATCGCTTAATTTTATACCTGTGATGAACACCGAGACACTTATCAGCGGATACAGGCAGGTTATTAATTATATCTATTCTCCTAAACAGTATTACGAAAGAATAAAGACCTTTATGAAGGTATATAAACCTCCAAGAACGCAAGCCGGGAAACTACAGCTACATCACTTCAAGGCAGTATTCGGCTCAATATGGCATATTGGTATCAGGGGCGAGGGAAGAAGACATTACTGGAAGCTGTTTCTTTCTTACCTCGTACGATCCCCTGCAAAATTCGGACGGTTTATCGTACTCTCAATTTATGGTTACCATTTCTACAAGGTAGCTACCACAGAAACCTGGTAACACACAGGTTGTAAACCTTCCTCCTTCTCATTTTATTCAAGATACCACTCGAACTTTTTTTCAATTTGCACGTTGCTTACTGGGAACTAATTATTTTAATAATGAAGTCTGTGTCATTCTGAGCGTAGCGAAGAATCCCGTCTCAGTGTTGAATAACCTTTGCTTATTCTATACGTTGGCATTACTCCAATATGCAATGGGATCCTTCGTCCTCCTTCGTCGTCTCAGGATGACAGCTGATCATTATCCGGATTCTGCGCTATAAATTCACTACTTCAATTCAGTCGTCTTGTCTGTCAATCTCTGTATTCCAGGTTCACTACTTATTCACGTTGAAAAAAGTCTATACAGGCCGGTTTCTATATGTAAATATATAATGTCCCGTTTCGTATATGTCCGGTTTATCAACTGCCGGACGTTCTTATATATAGAACGGCAAAAAGGAGAGACCCAGTTGGAAGCAGTAGCGTTAATAGCCAGGATCCGCGCCGGCAACCCGGATGCTTTTGAACAGGTGATCGATCGATACCAGGTCCCGATCACCCGTTACCTGTACCGGCTGACAGGTGATTATGAGACCGCGAAAGACCTGACACAGGAAACGTTCATAAAAGCATACCGGAGTATCCTGAAAACGGACAGCGAACTGAAACTCAACGCCTGGCTCTATCGCATCGCCACTAATACCGCAATACAGCACCTTCGAAGGAAAAAACTGGTTACCTTTATACCTTTTGAAAATATACTGAAATCCGAATCCCGAAATAATGGAACAAATCCCGGTACACCGGTCGAAGAGATTGCGATCAAGGAAGCATTAAGCAAAATTCCTTACGACCAGAGAATCTGTGTGGTGCTTCATTATGTCGAGGGATTCAAGTACCGGGAAATCGCCGAAACGATGGGTATCTCCGAAGAAGCCGTTCGAAAAAGAGTTACCAGGGGTGTGCAGGTATTTCGGCGATTATACGACAGAGGAGAAGAATAATGGACTGCAAGGATCTACAGGAGCTGCTGCTGGCTTACGCTGACGGTGAGTTAAGCGAAACCCAGCGTGATTTCATCGAAGAACATCTTAAAGACTGTGTAACGTGCCGGATTACACTGGCCGACTACAGAAAAGCACGGGAAGACCTCTTTTCACTCCGTGCAACTTCCAATATCCCTGACATGAAAGAAAAAATAATGGAGGAAATAAGAAGCATGAAAACAAGTTTTGGCTTTAAACGTTTTCTGCGTCCTGCCCTGATAGCCGTGCCTGTCGTGGTTATCGTTGCCCTCGTCCTGGCGCTTCAGCCCTTCGGCACATCCGAAGATACTTCCGGTGTCATAGCCAAAGCATATGCAGCTACCAGCAAGTTAAGCTCTTTCAAGTACGAAAAAGACGACTATCACCAGGACAGTCCATCGGAGGAATCTGTCCACAGTTTCCATGCCGAGATCGAATACGTTGCGCCTGACCGGTTTTACATTTCATCCGAAAGCTATACGTACAAAACACCCGGCCTGGACGGTTCAATGGAACAAATCGTGATCGGTGATACATTGTATCAGAACATACCGGTTACTACGAAAATTGAATCCGAATATTTCGACCAACTGCAACTGACAGAAGAGAAGACTTTTGAATATCTGAATATGTTGGTTGAAGTCGAAACACTTGAGGACGAGGTTATAGACGGCACGGAATGTTATCACTACAGCGGTGAGGTCGACATGGAAAAATACCTGGAATCTTACCGACCTGTTCTCGAAAGAATGTATTATCGTATGGACAAGACTCTCCCGTGGGGTATGACAACCAGCCTCGAAGATTTCATTGAAGACAGCAATGCCCGTTCACGCACCCAGGATATGACGTTCGAATTCTGGATCGGAAAAGATGATTACCTGCTTCGCCAGGCAAAGTTTACTTCTGAGACCAGAAAAGGCGAAGTCTCCGACTGGAATAAGTACAGGTCCACCGGACTGCTGCACTACTACGATCTCAACGAGGACATCACTATTGAGGCTCCGCTGGATGAATCCGGTGAACTCCTGGCAGGATGGACATCTTATACTCTCGAATCACTGGAGATTCCAGAGGAGTCCGACACACCGGAAGTTGCCGCTGTAGCAAAAACACCCGGCGAAGACGAGGTAATACCCGCTGAATTGTTAAAGGCCGCCGCCGTTACCGAGAAACTGGATTCATACAGACAAGAGTCAACAACATGGCAATACGTCGAAGGTGAATGGATGATATCCCGCCACGGTCTATCAGCATACGGTGGGTATAACCAGTACCGTAAACTAATACAGCCTACCGAAGAATATAAAGCAGTAAGTACCTTTATGGCAACGGATATCGAAACAATCCTTATCGGTGATCAGCTATATTCCAGGGGATTTGGAGAACCGTTGAAGAGCACAAGTGATGTAAATACCGGGGGTCCTACCGGGGAAGAAACACGCAAGATGATGGAGATGCTCTTTAATATCGAAGTATTACCGGAGGAAGAGATAAACGGTACCGACTGCTATCATTTCCGGGGAATCGTGGATACTGAAAAATACCTTGAATGGTATCGTCCTCTCTATATTGAGTCTTTGATCGAATACAACGAAACACAGGATGATGATATGTACAAGATGGATCCTGAACAAAGTTGGGAAGGAATGGAAGACTTCCAACGTGCTAAAGAAACGATCTACGAATACTGGATAGGGAAAGACGATTACATCTTGCGAAAGAGAGTAATAACCGACCGATTGCTTGAAGCTAATACTCTCGCCGTTGACGACCTTTCACACGAATCGACGCAACAAACCATCACCTACTACCGTGACTTCAACGAACCGGTCGAAATCACCGCTCCACTGGATGACTCAGGTGAACTTCTCGAAGGATGGTTTGTGGTTACCCAGGGAGAATAGGCTCAACCTCTGCCCTGCATGAAGTCGGTCCGACTGAGTCGGACCGACTTCATTTTCCACCCGAATATTTGACTTTATGTTACAAATGGACTAACATACGAATTGGCAGGAAATATATACTGGGAGACTAAATCCGGGGGGACAAGAAGAGATGCCATTTCGTATGGGGCCATGGGAAATCGCTTTAATCGTAGTGATTATCCTTATTATCTTCGGAGTAGGTAAACTTCCACAGGTCGGAGGAGCGATAGGTAAGGGTATCAGGTCGTTCCGCAAGGCCCAGAGTGGAGAACTCGACGACGA
>CAZBQL010000103.1:0-10379 GCA_964493985.1 uncultured Dehalococcoidales bacterium | reverse complement strand
AATGCTCTGGACAGGGCGTTGACCAGTGTCGCCTTATGAGCGACTATTCCTGAGCTTGAACGCTAAAGACAATTTCACTTTAAGACTCGCTTTGGAGGTGCCTTAATGTGCAAGGCACCTCCACTTTCCCCGTCACCCCCCCGGGGGGATACCAAAATCCCGAGTATCGAAATCTTACCTGTCTCTGCTCCTGAATACCGGAAAACAGTAAGGTAATTGAAGCTGAAAGAAATGAAGATAAACGAATACCGATTTAAAAGGAACGGAACGAAATGTACCGGAATAGTGTGTACGGGGTCACCCTCCTGCTCCCTATAGAGAGAGGGAGGAGAAAAAAGCGCATAGCTAACTCCCTCATGCCTATAGAAATGAACGCCAGCTATGCGGGATATGAAGAAGAAGCCATTTTAGCTATGCAGACGACTTAAAAAACTCTAAAGAAAGGAGAAAAAGATGACGGAAGAAAATCGTGAACCGGAAGAAGAAAACCTGGGAGAAGAAGTCGATGAATTACTGGAAAAAGGATTTAGTCAAAAGGAAATAGAAGCCAGAGGATATTCTCCTTCTTTGGTAAGACAGCGTATCAAAAAAAGAGTGAAAGCAGGTAAGGAACCTTATTTGACAACTTCACCGAAAGAAGGCGCTCTTGCTCTGCGTAAAGACAGGGAATCAGTGCTCCCAGAGTGGCTTGAAGCTGATGTTGCCGAAATATTCGATGGTAACATCAGGGATCGGAAGATATTCATGGCTGGGATGAGTGTCCCAATGATGGGACTGAGAATGATCTCAGAAACTATCAAACCATTAACAGATCTGTTATCCACCTGGCAGAAAGGACAGGCAGAAGCTGCCCGGGCAATGCAGGGTAGTAATGTCGAGACAGCCCAAATGGCAGCTCAAAATGTTATATCGCAGGCTATGCCGCAAATCCTCGGAGCTGTTAAAAACAGTGCCACTCCTGTTTCCGCTAATCCAATGGATGACATGATGATTCGTCTCATCGAACCTCAACTACAGAATCTAATGGGTTCGTTCATGGGATCAATGATGCCCGGCATGGGTATGATGTCGATGTCGGGGCAGGCACCTTCAGGTCAGAGAACAGAGAATCAGTCCGGTCCCCAAGCCGGACCGGCAAGTAGAGCATCGAAAAAAGATATAGAGGAGGCATTCAATGACTGAAAATTATGAAGAACAGGCACAGCAAATGATTGAAAAGGGCAAGCAGGCAACGGCTACGTTTATCAAGGGAGGTGAGATGATAATTGATTCCGACCCGGAGAAAGGATTTTTCCGGGTTAAGTTACGCAATATCCAGCCACCAGAGGTCACTGCCCAGATAACCGCTGGATACTGCTTGATGCTTGAAAACTTCGCGACTATGCTTAATCTTCAGGTTAAGCGCTATATCGAAAAACAAGGAGGGTAAACCGATGAATAGTTCGGCAATAGATTCAAAACTGGGTTACTGTTCGGTCGACGTTGGGATATTTTAACTGAACGGTGGCTCTCACTCTCCAGCACTATGGCTCAACTTAGTCCGGAATATTCATTTATTGCCACCAGTTGCGAATCCCCCCAATCACAGCTCGATTAGTCCTAGTTTCTACTACCATTCCGTTATGGGAATAATATATCCATCGTAAGGGGTTCTTGGCTGTTATTGTGCCAAGGTATGTACTATCCTGAGTGAAGCACGGTAGTGTAACGTATTTTGTGTGAAAAGAGAGAAGGTTGATAAAAGGGGCACTTTCCTTCAAGGTTAAATTGAGAAAATAAAACAACAAGAAGGAGAAGTGCCCATGAAAGTAGAGGTAAGTGTAGCAGAGGTAGTCGAGTTTTTCAAGGAATTGCAGAAGCAGCCGGAGAAGATATTGGAGACGGTAAAAGAGGATGTACCGCAAGCGGTAGGAGAATACCTGAAAGGTTCGCGCCATCGATGTCCTTCTTCCCGAATATCCCTATCATTGGCGCGGTGATTACTTCGTGAAGCGACTGCGATGGCTGTAACTCCGAGATATATTTTCCCCGCCGGATGTTTTTCACCTTATCGAAAGTAGTCATTTCGCACTCCTTTGAACGGTTTTTATGCAATCCCGTTTACGCTTTAAACTTTTTTGATACGTCACTAAACACCTTCCCCAGGATTTCCAGCACTTTGTCGAGTTCAGCCAGGGAAATCACCAGTGGAGGTTCTATACGGATCGTCTTGGAGTTGATCAGCGTACCGGCGACAAGTATCCCGTTCTCAAAAAGGCCTCTGGCAACTTCATACCCTATCTCATCTGAAAGAAACTCAATCCCTATCATCAAGCCTCGCCCTCGGGCTTCAAGGCAGATATCCCCGTACTTATCTGTGAGTTCAACCAGTTTCGGGATAAAGTACGCTCCTTTTTCCGCCGTCTGCCCAGCAAGATCCTCATCAAGCGTCACGTGGATAGACGCGATTGCTGCTGCGCAAGCCAGGGGATTTCCGCCAAATGTAGTCGTATGTATAAACGGGTTGGGTATCATCTCCTGCCAGATCTCTTCAGTTGAGATAAAGGCTCCGATTGGCATGATACCGCCGCCCAATGGTTTTGCAAGACAGAGGATATCAGGATCGATCCCGTAGTGTTCCATGGCAAAAAGATAACCGGTTCTGCCAAGCCCGGTTTGAACCTCATCAGCGATAAGCAAAACTCCGTAATGATCACAGATATCTCTTACCTTCGGGAAGTAATCATCCGGAGGGATTATGATACCGCCTTCACCCTGAATAGGCTCCAGTATCACTGCCGCGATATCTTCCCCGATATAGGCAGCGCTGGCGATCTCAACCTCTAATGCATCTGCATTCCCATATGGGACATGCCGGAAACCCGGCACCAGCGGAAGGAATGGCTCCCGGAATACTGCTTTCGAAGTAGCAGTTAATGACCCGAGAGATTTCCCGTGAAAAGCACCGGTGGTAGAAATTATCCCAAAACGTTTCGTATGCAGCCGGGCGAGTTTCAATGCTCCTTCAACGGATTCGGTGCCGCTGTTTGTAAAGAAGCTGTATTGCAGACCTCCGGGAGTTATCTCAGCTAACAATCTTGCCAGAAAGGCTCTCAGGGGATCGATCAATTCCTGGCTGTGCAACGCCTGTCTTTTCATCTGATTTGTTACCGCTTCGATAACCCTTGAATTCCGGTGCCCGACATTATAAACACCGTACCCTCCCAGGCAATCGATAAAAACCTTTCCATGTATATCTGTAAAGGTGGAACCGGAATCCATCCACTCGATTGCCGTATAATCCGTTGAAACCGATTTCCTGTATTGTAGAAAACCGGGATTTACGTTCTCGGTAAAACCTTTTATCGATTCGTTGACAACCCAGTTCTTTTCACTCTCGGTGAGTTCCGGTTTTGCTATAAATTCCAGGTATTCCCCTGCCATCTGTATCGCCGAGTTATATATATTCTGCATCAGATATTTCATCCCTTCTGCCTGATAGTTCCTCTGATTCCATTAGAAATCCCCGCCTGATGGAAATCAATAGTTAAATTGGAGGAGAAATAGTCAATATCGGGTATTGAAATCTCGACTTCCGAATGCGATTATATTCAGAAAGGATCTGCTAAAAGGAGCAGCGACATGACTGAAAGAAAGAAATCTGTCAAGCTGAAAATCGTCGAGGTTTCCGGCAGCCATTATGAAATGGGGTTCCAGTACGGGAAAGCATGTCCCGAAATACCCGACATGCTTGTTATGACTTACGGGCTTTTCGGAGGACGGGACAAGATACAGGGATTCCTGGACGCAACCATCCCGGTGTACCTCTCACATACGGAACAATACGCTCCGGAAATCGTTGAAGAGATGAGAGGGATGGCTGACGGGTCCGGCCTGGCTTTTGAAGATATCCTGTTCCTGAATATCACCTATGAGATCTCGGTTGAATCAGTGATGGGCGGATGTACATCGTTCGCGGCCGCAGGGGAAGTGACCGCGAATGGAAAACAGCTCGCCGGTCAGAACATCGACCACATAGAACACTGGACGGATTACCTGATCCTGCTGAAAACGAAACCTGCCGACGGACCGGAAGTTATGGCTGTAACCGCCAACGGATGTCTCACTTTAACCGGTATCAACTCTGCCGGAATTTCGGTCAATATGAACCTGCTGAGAAACAACGAATCCATGGAACCGAAAGGTGGAGTTCCGACACATGTCATCCTGAGGAAAATACTCATGAGTGAAACTCTGGGCGAAGCGATATATGCCATTGCTTCAGCCGAGGGAAGGTCGCCGAAAAATTACCTCGTGACCAGCGTGAATGAAGGTATTATCGACGTGGAAACAACGATGACCGACGCAGATATTCAGTATCCCGAAAACGGGATACTGACTCATGCCAATCATTTCAAAGCCGAACGCTTTAAAAGCAGCGACCTTGCGCCGGTTCTGGTACCGGACTCATATATCCGTTCTCAAAAGATGTTCCACCTTATGGACGAACACCGCGGGAATATCTCGGTTGACCTGATGAAACAGTTTTTTCAGGATCACAGCAACTACCCGAACGCGATATGCAGGCACCGGAATCCTAAAGGATTACTGCCGATCTCAAGGATAATGAAAACCCTCATCAGCATCATCAGTTGTCCGGAAGAGCAGAAAGTATATATCGCTGCCGGAAATCCCTGTGAAACCGAATATGTGGAATACCGGATGTAAGTTCTCCTGATATAACCACGTCCTTGAATAAGGTCAAACTCACCACAGGGAATGTTATTTCACCAGGTGTGCCAGTTGCGAACGCCTTTTGATGTTCATTTTTTCGAAGATATTCCGCAGATGGCTCTGAACGGTAAAGGGGCTGATGCCCAGCCTGGCGCCGATCTCCTTGTTGGTCAGTCCCATCCCTGTATACCTCGCGATGATCTTCTCTCTTTCACTCAGGCTGTAACTTCCTGACGGGACTACTTCTTCCTCACGACTTGATAACGGGTTGATCTGTATCAACAGGTAGGGAGTTATCAACTCATCATACGGCAACTCGATCAACGAATAATTGATGTAGTACCCGGAACCGTTTTTCAGACTTGCTATCCTGTTATCGGGAGAAATTGATTTATCGCCATAGGAAGCTATGAACCTTCGACAATCCTCGACTATAAATGCGGGAATGTCATTCGCCATGTTTGTTCGACGTCTCGTTTCGCCTGCCAGCAAGAAATCACAGGATATCCTGGCTTTTTCATTGATATACAATGGGTGAATCGATGAGTCTACCAGGATGATACCCTCGGATTTCGTCTCCAGCCACTGTTCAAGTGCCCTGCGTTCTCCATTGATGCGGGAAAAGACCATGGTGGTCTGGAAAACGTCGATCAGGTAAGGAAGAAGGAACTCGGCTTTCCTGATATCCCCGTTATCGTAGTATGGTTGTTCCGGAGACCGTGAGAGTGAGATCGAACCCCAGAACCCGGTGCTGGTACAAAGACGGATGATTAACTCGCCGAACCAGTTGATGTGCCTGAGATAATCCCGGTAATACGGCAATTTTTTCAACTGCGTATAAGAGATGATATCGTCAGTCTTTACAACACAGTTAGTAGGATCGGTTGTTGATTGAACAGGGTACAAAGGATCATACTGCCAGTAATAATCGATGTATTGCTCCAGTGTTTCGTTGCTTTCTCTGATGCTGAGAGTATTATTTAGATCAATACCCGTGAGACTTTCGTTCGGAGGGAAATACTGGGCATCATAAGATTGAAATACTTTTAGCATTTCCACCAGCAGTTCTCTGAGATTGAGCCTGCCTGTCGACATATATTTCATACTGAATCTAATCAGATTCAGCATTTCTCGAAGTTCATCATTATCCAAATGATTCCCGGACACAGATACCCCCGAATGCAAACCTGTTTTTATCTGGAGTATATCTTACGAAAATAATCCGTTTCAACTATTGCATATCATGATGGTGGAGTATTATGTATAAACGGAGCTATCTGTATCATCGCGGTGATATGGATGCTGTCTGGATTATCCGTGAATATGTTTATGGACTTGGGAGGTTATATCAGTGGAAAAGTTAGATCTTATTATCAAAGGTAACATCATTACGGTAACCAATCACCAACCACGAGCGGAAGTAATTGGTGTAAAAGATGAAAAGATAGTCTACGTAGGTTCGTTACGCGGGTTTGAAGAAACAAGCGGCGTGGCTGCCGATGTGCTGGACCTTACAAGCAAAACAATCCTGCCCGGATTCATCGACAGCCACGCTCATCCGATGGGAACAGGAAAGAATCGACTCGGGGTTGATTTATCCTCGGTAAATGATATCGTAGAAGTTCTCGAAAAGATCAAACAAAGAGTACTGGAGACTCCTCGCGGACAACTGGTTTTCTGCCCGGATTTTAACCGCATGAAAGTCACTGAAAAGAGGTATCCGACAAGAAAGGAACTGGACGGTGTCTCCACTGAACATCCGATCTGGATACAGCATTTCGACGGGCATCACTCCCAAGTAAACGGAATGGCTATCAGATTGCTCAAACTAAAGGCAGGGATGGAAGGAGTAGACCTCGATGAGAACGGAGAGATCACAGGATTACTAAATGATCCTGCTTCAGCACGAGCCTTAAGTGAAGGAGACGATTTCTCTGATCCGGCGCAAGCAATGGAATCTCTGTTACTGGTAACCCGTGAAGCCGCTTCCGTAGGCATCACAACCCTCTTTGCCAAGGAAGGTTTAAAAAATACCGAGTTCATTGCACAAAATATTAACAAGATACCGGTTCGCATCCATCACATCGTGCTGACCGCTATCGACGATGATACTTTCGATCGACTTAGTAATAATGAATTGATCGGCAGGAATATTTGTTTTGCCAATTTTGTCGATGGTTCGATTGAGGGCAGAACCGCGGCTTTATACGAACCCTATACAGATGATCCTTCAACGCTGGGGATACTGATCCGTAGTGACGAGGAACTGTATGACTTTGTTGAAAAGGTCCATAAAGCCGGATTCCAGATATCCATCCATGCCGAATCCGACAGGTCGATAGACCAGACACTGTGGGCTTATGAAAAAGTGCTTGAAAAATATCCTCGCAAAGACCACAGGCATCGGATCGAACACTTTGAGATTTCTACTCCAAAACAGATCAAAAAGGTTGCCCGTCTGGGAGTTGCCCTGGGAATGCAGCCTATGTTCATCCCATTCTGTGAAGGTCCTGACCGTGAATATTACCGGACATTGATCGGTGAAGAACGGATTAAACGATCTCATGTTTTCCGTTCCATACTGGATGAGGGAGTACTAGTATCCGGCGGGTCCGACAGCCCCGTTACCCGCATGAATCCTCTTGGGGGAATTCATGCCATGGTAAACCATCCCATGGAAGAGCAGCGAATTGATATTCACGAAGCCCTTGAGGTATTCACGATCAACGGGGCCAGGATAGGTTTCGAAGAGGATATTAAAGGAAGTATCGAACCGGGCAAGCTGGCTGATTTCGTTGTACTATCGGATGATCCGTATATGATCCCGAAAGAGGAGATCGGAAATATCCAGGTAGAAATGACAATAGTTGGAGGGAATATCGTTTACCGGAAATAGAGCATGGCTGAAACAGCATCTGCCACAAGGCAGCACGCATCAGACATCCGGTAACTACCCCGAAACCATACTCAGTTACCTGAGAGAAAAATCCAGCATCAACGGAGAGATGGCAGCTGTGCTGGCTACGATGGGACTCAGCATTCTGGCAATGAGTCTTCTCAATCCAATACTGCCCCTGTAATCTTATTGATATTCAGCATCTGGGATTTTCTGCGTTCGGCGATAGAAAGTCTTCCGTGATGAGGTAAGTTACTGGTTATTGAAGGTTCTCTTTATCGTCAATAAAATGATGTCATGAAAACGCTGACCTTGCAGAGCATAATAAACTCAGGAGGTACAGCGATGCTTTATACGGATTTAGATTTTCACAGGAGTTTCACGTACGTTACGACCATGAATGACAAAGGGATACGCTCGAAGCCCGATAAACGTCGTTTCTTCAATTAAAGTTTCAGGTTCGACATGAAAACATCTCCCCAAATAAGGCACGTATATAAGTGCCATTTTGGGTAACGATATAAAGTACCAGGCCGTTCGACAGGTTATAGTCTGTCGGCTACCGCCAGATAATATCAGCCGGATTGCGAACCGGTATCCTTTGATACTTATACCTGGGATAACCAACGATCATACTTGCGTACACTTCATTTTCTGGAGGTAGGGCTACTATCTCTTTAATTGGATCAAAGCTATTGGCAGCACTGGTGAAAAATCCCAGCCAGCAACAACCCAAACCAGCACTGTTGGAAAGAAGATCAAAGTACGATAGTGCAACAATACAGTTTGTAGAGGGAACCGGCATCTGATTGGTTCCGTAAGTACATACTATGGCAGGTGCTCCATGAAGGAAAATGTCGTATCCTGCTTCTCGACGTTTATTAAAGAAATGTAACGCCTGTGCATACATAGGGAAATTTACCTTAACGGTTTCCATCACAAAATCAGCCCCGATTTCTCTGATACGTTTCATTTTTTCTTTGTCGTCAATCAGAAGCCACTTAACATTCTGCTGGTTTGCTCCTGTAGGTGCGTACCTGGCAGTATCGATGAGTTGGAAAATAGTCTCTCTTGGAACAGGCTCATCCTTATATGCCCGTATAGATCGCCGTGTTTTTACCAACTGGGCACTTTTATCAAAATCAATTTCAAGTCCGGGGTTTATCAGTATCGATTTTTCGAGAGGGATATCATTATGATTAACGCTTGCAGTCGGACAGGCTGCGACACAAGCACCGCACCTGTTACAGAATTGGTCGGCTTCAGTGACTTCCCGAGGATAGCTATCTTCATCGATATCGATTAAACCAAACGAACAGACAATTGAGCATATAGCACATTTATTACAGGTTTCTTTATTGATACTCAACATATTAATCATTCACCTCCTTAAAACAAAATCGAGCACTGCATTCTAAGATGCATAGAAGTATTCGTAGTACCTTCTACCGAATTCATGTTACCAAAATACTGAGTATTGGATGGGAGGGAAGATGAAGTCAATATACAGGAATTAGGAAGGTATTACAATCGGCCAGATGAAATAGGATACTCATGCACGGACTTATTTTCGAGTAAATTGGCTGAGAAAGATTATTATGCCCATGACCAGAACTCTGCTTCAATGCCAACTGACCGCATATAGTCCTTGAAATGACTTACTGCTGAAGAATCACCGGAATATATCATCCTAATTGCCGATATAATAACGTCATCCTGGGATCGTAATTTTAATAATTTCGTATATTCTTCAGGATATTCATCTTTCAACTTGTCTAAGAGAGCGTCTTTGACAGCATCCGTATGTTTTCCAGAAACGAATACTGAGTATTCATAGTCTGAGTCACCCCAGAACTCCTGTGGAGCTTTACCCACATCCTGTCCGTTGATTTTTATGTCTCCTTCATCGCTTATCTCGGCATCAATGTAAATAGAAGTTTCGCCTTTTTGTTCAAATAATGTGACTTTCTTCAATTTTTATTATCCTTGCCTTATACTTTCACCCTTAAAAGGTCCGATTATAAAGAGCCAATACCAAATTGTTTTAGACTCTTAGCCTTCTTCCTTGCATCTCCAACCAACATATCCAACGATTTCCAGAATTTATCACTGTGGTTCTTTATGCGAGTATGAGTCAATTCGTGAAGAATAACATAATCCATCAATTCTTCTGGTAATCGCGTAATCTTGATATTCAAGCTAATATTATTTCTATAAGAACAGCTTCCCCACCTGGTTTTCTGACTGCGGATGAAAATCCTGTTGTAGGTGAATCCGTGTTTGTCTGCCAGGTATTCGAGCCTTTGCGTTATTTTCTTTTTAGCCTGTGTCCTGTCGATATTATCCGAAATAGAGGATGACTTCCTGGAATTAAGTTCATACTGTTTCATCCTGGACTGGCTTTTCTGTATCCAGGCTATCTTGGAGTTAACGAATTCTTCGGCCTTCGAGAAAGACAACCCTTCGGGCACCGCAACCCGAACCCCCTTGAATGGTTTCACCGAGATACTCAGGTGCTTTGCCTTGCTGCTACGCTCGAATAAAACCCGCCCCACTCGGTCTATTTCAACCATAGCTGACTGCGGCATCAGAAATGCTTCTCTACGTATCTCATAGCTTCCTCGCTGAAACTGGAATACTCATCAGGGCTTAACTCCACTTTGGGGTAGCCTTTGATATTTACCGCTAGTTCAACGACAATATCTCTCCGTAAAGCCGTAGTTGCCTGCTACCTGAGATACATGTTCGGAATATTGTCCCAGGCACGCCG
>CAZBQL010000102.1:0-10384 GCA_964493985.1 uncultured Dehalococcoidales bacterium | reverse complement strand
CCTGAGAAGATATGATTGACCTAATTCATATTCATCGTCTCCTAAAATATAAAAATCACAACTCACCTACATCACTCAGGAGTCTATTAATCTGAGGTGAATGTTTGCACGTTTTCATCGTCTCTGTAATTTAAACAAGCAGCTCTGAGAAATAGGGATTGTTTTTATTACGAGTGAAAATCTGCAAGTTCGGTAGGAGGATATAATACGTCTCCTTTACCTAATTCCGTCATTGATTGTTGTCTGAGACTAGTTATGATTTCCCACAAGTGTTTTCGCTGTTCATCAGTTAATACTGACATTACAGAGTGAATTGATTGTCTGTCTAATCCTTTTTGATATATCTCATAACCTTTTTCTGTAATCTGAATACTAAGTAAATTCTTCTTCTTAGGATTTTTTGTTTTTACGATGAGTCCGTCCTTTTCCATCCTGCTAAGTTGCGCCGACATACTGTGTACTTCCATAACTAATTGGCCAGCAATATTTGATAATGTTGCTTCGTCACCCAATCTGATTATTGTACTTAATACCGCCGATGTACGAACCGTGATGCCAAGTTGGTTAAGCTCTTGCTGGCGAGCTCTCTTCATTATATGGCTAGTGTTTATAATCAACTGCCACAAAGCGAAATCAATAGCTTTTGTATCTATCATCTTTCTCCACTCTCTATACACATTTTTTAATATACATGGGTAATTTTGATATCAAACTAGTCAACGCCACGAAATACTACCTCAACTGGGAATGATTATGATATCTATCCCGAGATTCATACAGTCACCTAATTGTCATAAATAGTTCGTATGTCATTTTTACCCATTATACCTTCTCTGAGCTACCAATTTTAGATATTCATCTTTATTCGCAGGCGGTAGTGATTCTTCTTCCTTTTTCATCAACTGGATTGCTCCGGTTTCACAGATTACAACACAATTACCACAGCCAATACATCGGTTGATATCAGCAGTCGCTGTACCATCAACCATAATCATGGCTTCCATTTGGCAACGCATGACACAATTCTCACATCCATTACAGAGTTTTGGATCCACTTTAGAATAGAAATTTGTCACATACATTTCTACTGGACGGGGGGATTTTTTTGCTGCAGTAAGGGGCCCACAACAATCACCGCAACAACAACAGATATTTTCTGGCGTTTGGGAATTTTCTGGCTGGAGAATAAATCCAGCTTCTTGGGCCCTGTTTAGCACTTCATAAACCTCCTCCTTTGTAATGAACCGTGAAATACCCATTTCAACATATTGGCGGGCATGGTCAGGACCAATCTGTAGACAAGTCTCGCGGATATCTGAATATTTACATGGTTGTCCTCGCATATCTTTCATCTGGCGGCATATGCAATTGGTCACTGAAAAAGGCCCGGGAGACTGTTCGACAAGTTTTCTTACATCATCATAGGAACTAAATCGTAACTTTTCCGGATGCGGAATACTCTTTTCAACCGGGATAGTACGAAGTCCAGGAATTCGCTGTTGACCACTTTCGTCAGTCCTCCTGGTAAAGCTTTCTTCGTGATATTTATCTATGACATCAACTAAATCTTGCGTTATCCGGTTGACCTGAAAGTCAATCATTCCTCCGGCTGAAACTCCAACGTTCATATATCGTCTTTCATTAAAACCTTCACTATAAACCAGTACGGTACCTTTACGTACCATTTCATCAAGTGTTTTCCGCAGTTCTTCAATAGAAATTCGCATTCCACTTTCTTGTAAACGTTTGAAAATAGTCTCAACAGGCTCCTTTTCAACGTTTGAAAGCAGTATAGCGATCTTAGCTTCGTCAGGAGTAAGTAAGTGTTTCAACAAACGTATGTCTGCTCCTGATTCAGCCGCCGCAAAACCTGCGGGAGATTCATCTAAGTGCTGCTGTAATTTTCGATAAATTTGATCTTCGGATTCCATAATAACCTCCCTGAGCAGTAATTATATTAAATACTTTACCATTGCTGTTTGGTAAACTCTATTTCTATTTATCCTTTTTATTATAATAATGTTAATTTTCTGAAAGTATCCTAGCTGAAATCTACGCAGGCAGCTCTGAATAAATCTTTATAAAATAACATAATTTGCTATTGACATGTACAATACGATGTGTTAAATTTTCGCATAAGTTTTCTTATAAGAATTCTTATAAGTTTTCCTATACTATATATTAATTAATATTAAAAAACAAGAACCTAATTTCAGCTATGAAAGCCAATTGTTAATTTGTCAAATTTAGCTACATACAGGGTAAATGTTAAGGATAAATAATTACCTTATGAAGTTTGTTAAAGAAATGATGGTACATGCGTATTACTTGTTTTAGAAAACGAGACAAGGAAGGAGGTGTGCTTAGGATATGATATTGAAGATCTTGTATGAGAAAAGGATGTTTTGCCTATTCACTTGATTCTATGCGAGACTAATCCTTAAAAATATTGAGAAGAGGAGAATTAATCATGTATAGAAAAGTAATCTGGTTGTTAGTGAGTTCGCTTATGGCAATATCACTACTTATAGCTTCATGTAGTCCAACAGAAGAAAGTGGTAAGATTGAAGAAGATAAGGGACAAGATGAAGTAGTAATCACAGAAACAGAAACAGGAGTAAGCGAGGTAGAGGACAAGGAAAAAGAGGAAACGCCCTCCTTGGATATACCAATATATGGTGGCATGCTCTCACTTGGCTGGCCGCGGGACGTTTCAGCTTGGGATAACGTTTATGGCTGGGAAGCATTTGCTGATATATTTAAGTTGACCAATGAAGAGCTTGTTACAGGAGACTGGGCAAAGGGACCAGCCGGTACTGGGGAGACCGATTGGAGAGTTGAGATGGCTGATATCTGGTCTAACAGAACTGGTTGTATTGCAGAGAGCTGGGATTACTCCCAAATAGCAGAAGGGATTATGACCTATCACATACGCCCGGGAATCCACTGGGCACTTAACCCAGAAAGCGAAGCGAGTCGCCTTGTTGGTGGTCGAGAATTAACTGCCGATGATGTGGCATATAGTCTAAACTTATACATAAGTCATCCTAATTCTTATCTTCACAATATCGAATACCTACCTGAAGCAGAAATAACCGCCACAGACAAATACACATTAGTTATTAAAGTCCCGCCAGCTGGTGTCCCTGCAGCTTTGACTCGTTTTCCTGAATTTGCCCGGATTATACCGCACGAGGTTCTGGAGACTTATGGTGATAATGCCATGGTTGAGTGGAAAAATTCAGTTGGCACCGGACCATTCATGGTGACTGATTACGTTACATCGAGTTCAGTAACAGTCGTTAAAAATCCAAACTACTGGGCCAAAGACCCGGTCGGCATCGGCAAAGGTAATCAACTACCTTACTTAGGTGGGGTAAAGTTTCTTATCATGACTGATGCATCCACCCGGATGTCTGCTCTTAGGACTGGTGCAATCGATACACATTATGGAGGTGTCTCCTGGGAAGATGCTGAAATTTTAGAAAAGCAATGTCCAGACATGGAATACAATATGTCACCGCATGGAGCAGCAGGCGGTGCTACAGCTATAAGGCTCGATAATCCAGATTTGCCATTCCATGATCTACAGGTTCGCCGAGCAATGATGATGGCAATTGATTACGATTTGATTAATAAAGAAATCTGTAACGACCTAGCTATTATACCTAACTGGCCAATTGGATATTCCAAGGATTATGCCCCATTATATCTCCCTCTTGATGAAGCTCCGGAATCAGTCCAAGAACTATATAGTTATAACCCGGAGAAAGCAAAATCGCTTCTTATCGAAGCTGGTTATCCAGAAGGTTTTAAAACAGAAGTACTCTGTTCAAGCGATAGTTCAGATTATTATTCTATTCTTAAAGAAATGTGGAGTGATATTGGCATCGATCTGGATATCAAAGTTTTAGAGGGAGGTACAATGAGGAACGTGAGTATCAGCAGGGCATATGAACAAATGATGACTCCGATGCAGGCTGGTGCTGGTACTTTTTACGATTGTACAAACTTCTCCGGAGAAGGATTCTCAAATGCTAGTTTTGTTGGTTATGACTCTAAGGTTGAAGAAGCAAAATCTCAGATGAGAGAACTTATTTTATTGGGAAAACAGCTCGAAGCTATGAATGTCCACAAAGAATTAATGAAATACGTCCTTGATCAAGCATGGTACATCCCTGGTGTCACAGTTGGATATAGAATCACTTTCTGGTGGCCTTGGTTAAAAAATTATCACGGCGAAGACATGGTAGGATATCATAATATGAATGAGTGGACAAAATACGTATGGATTAATGAGGGATTCAAGAAGTCTATGGGCTATTAGCTCAAGCAACAAATAGGTTACTTACAAAAAGCGAACACGGGAAATACCATTTGTCTAAATGAGATATCCACATACCAGTGAATGGTATTTCCCGTACTATTAGAATTTGACGTGACGAAACAGACTGTAAAAATCATCTGTATAGTGGCCTGTAAATTTTAAAGGAGGTTTTTCTATGGCTGTGGTAAATGAGATCAAGACTGACGTCTTGATCATTGGAGGTGGTATGTCGGGGCTTTTCGCGGCTATGAAGGCTCGGAATGAAGGAGTAGATGTAACAATTGCCGAGAAGAGTTATTTCGGTCGATCGGGTGAGGTTTTTATGGCTGAGGGTTTCTATAGCGTTTTCGATCCCCAGTTAGGGCACAATCTTGATGATTGGATGCTGCAGATAGCCAAAGCTGGCGATTACATGAACAACCCGGAATGGACCGAAGTATGCCTTAAAGAACAACGTGAAAGATATGCAGATCTCAATTCATGGGGGGTGAAATTCATTGAAGGTGAAGATGGTAAGCCTCTCAAATGGAAACGAGGGGTTATTGAAAGTGGTGTTTTTGGCATGGGTTGGACGTATTTCCCGGCTCTACGAGGAGTTGTACTAGATAATGGTATAAAAATCATGGATAGAACCATGATAACCGACCTGATTAAACAAGACGGAGAAGTAGTTGGTGCGGTTGGGTTTCATACCAGAACTGGTGATTTTTACATATTTAAGTCTAAGGCAACTATTGTATGTACATCCGGTGGTGTTGGCGAAACCATGGCTTACAAATCAGGGGCAGAGGTAAGTGGGAAAGAATTTCTAATGGGTACGGGGAGCTATAAATATGCAGGCCCAGAATACTACGGCGATAGAGAAGGTGAGGAGAGGGTTAATATTACCGGGAAAAAGATAAATCCTCCGGTGACCGGTGGTTGGACTGCTATTGCAGGTCATTACATTGATAGGTACATTGATGCAGAAGGTCGGAAGGTTAACAGATACACCATGGGCACGGCCATACATGAAGGCCGAGCGCCGATACTGTGGAATATAGATGATGCTGAAGAGACAGAGATTAACAATGTGTTACGGGAAATTGAGCAGGGTAAACTTGGTTTTAAACAGGAAAGAGTAGGATGGGATGTATCGAAGCGCGGAATATATTCCCAACCGGGTATGGGAATGGCCGGATATGGTATGGGGGGGCTGCACGGATTTCACGGCGGTGGCTCAGGTATAAGCGCAATTGATACAAAATGCAATACCCAGATTCCAGGACTCTTTGCTGCAGGTGATGCATATAACTCGGCTACTGTTGGTGCTAAATATCCATTTTGGGGATTTGGATTGAGTAATGCTTCTGTTACTGGTGCCAGAGCCGGACACAGTGCGGCAGAATATGCGTCGAAATCGAAAGACAGTGCGATAGACAATGAAAAGGTTGAACAGCTAAAAAACTCGATTTTTGCACCGCTAGAAAGGCAAGGCGGTTTTGATAATAACTGGGTAAACACCCAACTACGGAATATTACAGGTGGATATTACGTCTATCTCGTAAGGCATGGGAAAAGACTTGAGGCTGCAATTGCCCTGGTTGAATTCCTCAGGAACCATGTTGTACCGAAGATGTATGCCACGCCTAGAGATGCTCATGGGCTAGTTCACGTTCACGAAACTCAAAGCTCTATTCTGAACGCTGAGATGGCACTGAGAGCAGCTCTCTTTCGAACCGAGAGTAGAGGTTCTCACTATCGAGAAGATTACCCACGTCGTGATGATCCTAATTGGTTAGCGCGTGTCAAAATTAGGGATAAAGACGGAGAGATGGAATTGGTCAAGGAGCCAATCGACAAGAAATGGTGGCCTGATCTTTCGAAATCGTATCGGGAGAGGTATCCAATGGAGTTTCCAGGAGAAGAATAATTACAGTTATCTGTCTTCAGAGTAAGGTACATAATCTTAATCCAGTTTGAAATAAAGGAGGTTGCTTTTATGGCTATTGAAAGCATAGATATTGAATTATGCAATGGCTGCGGTATTTGCGAACAGACATGTACCGAGGACGTGATTAGAATAGATATAGTAAAAGAAAAAGCTGTTATTCAATATCCGCAAGACTGCCGGTCATGTGCTCTTTGTGAATATGAATGTCCTCAGGATGCTATTTACGTTTCACCGACGAGGACAGTTGTTTTATAAAGAGTTTGTGACTACAAACCAGCTTATCCCATTACATTGAATGCAGCAAACAATAAGAGATGGTAAAACAAAGGAGGTTATCGAATGGCTTCGGAAATTATTACCGAGACTGATGTATTGATAATCGGTGGAGGTCTTTCAGGTATTTTTGCTGCCTTGAAAGCGCGTGAAGAAGGGGTCGATGTAACCATCGTGGACAAAGGTTATGTCGGTAAATCGGGTTCAGCTCTCTATGCCAATAATACATCGATTTTCAATCCTAACTGGGGGCATAATCTGGGCGACTGGATGAAGCAGATTGCTGAGACCGGTGATTACATGAATAACCCCGAAATGACTGAAATCACCCTCAAAGAGTCCTATGAGAGGTACCTTGACCTTGTCGATCTCGGCGTGGATTATCCAAAAGAAAATGGCGAACTTATCGGGCTGCCTCCTCATGGAGTCCTCAAGGACTATTTTACCGGTAGAGGCACTGAATGGCTGCCACGTCTGAGAAACCCGGTCCTGAAAAGTGGTGTCAGTATTATTGACAGAGTTATGGTCACCGATCTGATTAATCAGGATGGAAATATCGTCGGGGCAGTTGGTTTTCATATCAGGACAGGGGATTTCTACGTATTCAAAGCGAAAGCTGTTATTATATGCACAGGAGGTGGTACTCTTTCACTTTCGACGTATGATGGTGAAGCGATGGCTTATCGCGCAGGTGCTGAGATAAGTGGCAAAGAATTTTCGATATCAGGTACAGGTCCTTTTAGCTATATGGGCAGCGGGTATGATTACTATGGTGACAGGAAAAATGTTACGAGTGTATCTCTCGAAGATCTGAAAATTGGTAAGTTACCTCGGTTTGGCGCCAGCATGTTTCTGGATAAATACCTTGATTCTGAAGGTAACAAGGTGAACAGGTACACTATGCTTTCGGCAGTTCATCGCGGTAAAGCACCTTTTTACTGGAACCCTGAAGATGCTCTACCTGAGGATATAGAAGCCACAATAAAAACCGGCGGATCTACTGAAATAACCAGCGGTACGTATCAGGTGCCTATACGGCTTGAATTATATGTAGGGTGGGCCGTACACTGTGCAGCAGGAATATCGTCTACCGATACCAGCGGTGGTACCAGCCTTCCTGGACTATTCGGTGCCGGTGACGGGTACAACTCGCGAGCAATTGGCGCCAAGTACGCTCACCGGGGATTCGGAACACGCAATGCAATGGTTATTGGCGCCAGGGCTGGGCATAGCGCAGCTTCCTATGCCAGGGAAACAGGAAAGTATTCGGTAGACCCAGAGAATATAGCCCGTTTGAAGCAGTCTACTTACGCACCTATTGAGCGTATTAATGGATTTGATCACGAATGGGTTGCATCCGAGATCAGAAGTATCACTCATTCTTATTATGTCTGGTTTATCAGGCACGGAGACAGGCTCAAGGCTGCGTTGACCCTTATTGAGTTCCTCAAGAATCACGTCACTCCCTTGATGTATGCTGTACCCAGAGATACTCACGGATTACGTCTCGCCCATGAAACTACCGGCAGACTCCTAAGTATTGAGATGATGCTCAGGGCAGCTATATTCAGAACGGAGAGCAGGGGCGTACATTACCGGGAAGACTATCCCTTCCGAGATGATCCCAGTTGGTTAGCTGAGGTTAAAATAAGGCAAAGAGATGGTGGAATGGAGTTGATAAAAGAGCCTTTCCCTGAAAAATGGTGGCCTGATCTTTCAAAACCGTACCGAGACAGATATCCCATCGAGTATCTTGGTGAAGAATCAATCCGGAACAGGAATGATAAATAGATTCTCACAAAGATTCAGCCTTAATTTGATAGGAGGTAGCATGTATGGCTATAGAAAGTATTGATACCGAATTATGTAATGGTTGTGGTACATGTGTAGAAATTTGTCCAGGAGACGTCTTCCGGATGGATGACAAGAATGAAAAAGCAGTAATTAAATATCCAAAAGATTGCCTGTTCTGCAGGTTCTGTGAAACTGACTGTCCACAGCATGCTATATATGTTTCAGATAGTAGGAACACGGCTTCAGCTCCTCTTACTTTATGGGGTATAGGAGTTTGAATGTTGGAATTAGCGTGATGAAGAAATCTTATACTTCACAAGAACTAGTCCTGTTGGGGGAAACCAGGGTGCTGAGTTTGGACAGCTGGCATCAGCTTAAATAATAACCAGACCCCTCCCGTGTCCGGAGCCCTGGGGGTAATCGGGCTAAGCAACAGGGCTAGTTCTTATCGTTGCAAGATAATTAGAGCGGAGTACAACTCCACATTAATTATATTTACTATCAAGTCTTACGATAATTGTGACGTATATCTTTCATTTCTATAAATACACTATTTTGGATACGCTTTTCCCTCGATTATTTCAATATAGCCAGCACACTCAAGTTATTCTATCATAATATCCATCACAGCAGGTCCCAATCGTGGATAACTTCTTCTCTTTCCCATTGGGTAAATTTATTTAGTAATTCGGTAGCCCTGTTTTTGGCAATTAAAAAGGGACAATTTTTACTGGTCTTACATTCCGACGATTGTGTTAAAAAAATGGTTGGAATTTAATAATGCAACAAAGATCGCTTCAGGAGCCTGTTTTCCCATTAATATTGGCAGTAACCTTATCGGCTCCACGCCCATGGCTTAATTCGTGATGGAATTCAATCCACCGCCACCGGACCGTTCTTTGAAAGCATCGACCATCGATAAGGGCCCGTTTTACATCCACATGGATTCGCATCACTTTCAGGTCTCCTGATAGAAAAGAATGGTGCGTATTATAGACGATCCGCTTATTCTGGAAACGACCATTCAGTATTATTAATAATCATTGCATTCCTCGCGTTTGATATTATACATATGATTTGAATATCTACAGCACTTTTTTTTATTAATATGCCTACTTACCTCCAGGCATCGATACTTATCATTGTATTTTGAAAGGACCAGCGCCCGGAAAGCTGCTGACTTACCTCTTCGTCTCCACCGCCAACGATAATACAGAATCCGGATGGATCAGGACCTGCTGCCGGTACCATATAATCATCGGGCAACTCCTTCCAGTGTTTCCCGGATGTCGGTTCTATTCCCAGCCAGCCATTGGTAGAAAAATCAGGCCATGAAAAATCCCGGTACTGTTTTACCGTCATAAAACTCTTCTTCCAGAGCCATTCATATACTTCTTCTTTTGACTTGAATCCAATTTCATAAAGGTGACGAGCCATTTCCGGTACCATGATTATCGTTTTAGGTCCCTCACGGCAGGCCCAGAATTCCGGTATCAGATACTCCAGCCAGTTATGAGGTCCCGGTATTCCTTTCACACCAAGGCGCCTGGCTATACCTCCGTGACCGCTTTTCTGGAGAGCGCGATATCCGCCGGGAGAAAACTGAACTCCTCTTATGCCATCATTGACGTGACCTATAACCATGATTACGTTTTCGTCTTTCTTGAATCCGGCTTCTTCGTTCAGACCTTTCCAGCCCGGCGGCAGTGCATCAGCGTTTTCAGCACCACAACGGCTACCTTCAAATGGGCTTCCAATACTGGTCATCCGGTTAACTCCAGTAATAGCACCGCCAAGGTTACGAGCGATGAGTTCATAGGCACGACCGATACAGGCATTTGCACGGTTACCCGGACCATACATTCCGCAGCCCGAACTCATTCCAATTTCCTTCGCAATAGGACCACTGACGCAAAGAAACTGCCCGAAAGTATGAGTACTGCCAATCGGACATGTCGATTCTGCTATTGCCAGTACTACAGGTAGGTGTTCCGGTTTGCAGCCGGCCATTACGGCATTGACAGCCACCTGCTCTACTGTAGCGGTAAAGAGTCTTG
>CAZBQL010000101.1:0-10390 GCA_964493985.1 uncultured Dehalococcoidales bacterium | reverse complement strand
TAAGGGCATCCATCATTTCATCCATCCAGGTATCGACGTCTTCAGGTCCGGGAAGGATGCGTGACGCATGGATGTAACGGGCATTCGGTATACCGGCTCTCAGTGCTGTCTGCTTCACCATGTTGGACTGGTCTTTGAAGTCAATAAGTACCGTCGGAATACCTGCTTTTTCAAGTTTTGCTATATAGGGCAACTGCTCCCATACTGCATTACTTCACCACAATACTCCCTGGATCACGGCGTCAGTTGTCTTCAACTCTTCGTCAGTTAAACCGATTGGGAAAAGACCATACGTCTTTTTCACATTCCAGTTCACATTGGTATAGTCGGTCTTAAGCTTTTTCTCAAGGGCTATGGTGATATCCGGCTCACCGCATATACTCATGCAGATATTCTTACCTTCGATTGTATCGAGACGTGGTGACAGCGGGAATGTCCCGACCTCTTCTGCAATTCCGACCGGACTAATACATCTTACTTTCTCCGCCATTATTTCCTCCCCTGGTATATTACCCTATATATTTATATCCTTTTCGTGATTTATCGAATAATGCCGATTGTTAACGCCACGCATCGATGCTGTAGACCGAAGACATTTCTCCTCTGCGGACACCACCAGGCATCTCGTAACAGATCTCTTCATCGGAGCCACAGACTAAAATATAGCTGTCTTTCGGACTGTTACCAGCAGCAGGAACCATGTAGTCGTCAGGGAGTTCCTTCCACGGTTTACCTGACGTCGGTTCGGTACCCATCCATCCGTTAGTCCAGAGGTCCACCCAGGAGCGGTCGCGGTATTTCTTCAATGGCTCGAAACTCTTTTTCCAGATATATTCGAGCACTTCGTCCTTGGACTTGAATCCGAGCCTGTACAGATCATAAGCCATCTCGTGTACCATAACGAATATTCGTGAACCTTCACGGTCTCCGACCCAGATATCAGGCAGTATCCAGTCCAGCCAATTATGTGGTCCGGGTAAACCCTTGACGCCTAGTCTCCTTGCCATACCGCCGTGTCCACTCTTCTGGAGAGCACGGTAGCCGCCGGGAGAAAACTGTGCTCCGTTAAATCCACCCTCACCACCCTGGACCAGGACGACACTCTCGTCCTTCTTGAATCCGAAATCTTCATTGAGTCCCTTCCATCCAGGCGGAAGTTTTTCCGTGCATTCGCCAAAGCAGAGTCCACCCCTGCTAATGGGACTGCCGATACTACTCATACGGCTGACGCCGGGTACGGCACCACCAAGGTTGATAGCCATCAATTGGTAAGCTCGGCCTATCGCCATGCCGGCGGGGTTGCCCGGGCCCATCATACCCGTTCCGGCGTTAATACCAATCTCTTTGACAATGGGACCGCTGAGACACATCCACTGGTGATTTATTACTGTCGTACCGGTCTGTACGCCTGACTGAGCAATAGCAAGTACCACGGGAAGGTGTTCCGGTTTGCACCCCGCCATCACGGCGTTGATGGCAACCTTTTCCACGGTCCCAGTCCAGAGCCTGGGCTGGAAACGTACTGCATCGCCCTCACCTCCCCTAAATGCGAACCGGGGAGCACCTTTCTTGCGAGTGATGATTTCGTCGGGTCTATGGCTGGTCCCTTTCAGCATTTCAGCGACTCGCTCCTCGGTAGGAACGATTACAGGAAGGCCGTCGGTGTAAACGGATATAGGAGCATTGAGAGGATCAGGGATAATCCTTGTCTGCTGGTAAAATTCCTGGGCTTCATCAAGTGTCCCTTCGAACAGGATTCTCTCTTGAGAGGGCATATGCATGCTTTCTGCCTTTTCCTGGTCGGTCAAAGGCTTTGTCAGCATTTCAAGCATCGGTCCTATCCATCGGTCGACATCCTCCGGTCCGGGGATGGTACGCGATGCGGTGACATGGCGGATGTTCGGGACTCCGGCGGCTAAAGCTTCCTGCTCGATCGATGGAATCTGGTCATTAAAATCGACAAGTACTGTGGGGATTCCCGCTTTCTCAAGCTTAGCCAGATAGGGCAACTGCCCCCAGGTAGCTCCAGTTCACCAGCAGACCCCGAGGATGACCGCGTCAGTAGTCTTCATTTCCTCGTCGGATAAAGGTATCGGCATCGGCATATAGGACTTTTTCTGCGTCCAGTTTACGTTTGGATAGCCAGCCCGTAGCTTCTTTTCAAGTGGTATGGTGATATCCGGCTCGCCAGTGATACTTATGTGGATCGTTTTTCCGTCGAGTGTGTCGAGACGGGGTGCCAATGGGAATAGTTTCACCGGCAGTTCGATTCCGGTGGGATTCAGGCATTTATAAATCTTGTCCCGTTCTGCCATATTTGCTCTCCTTTTTTTAATTACCGTAGTTTCGGTTTATCATCAAAATGTATTCTTTTTAGTTAACGCCAGGCATCTATGCTGTAGATGGGATCAATTCCGAGGTGCTGAGGAGAGCTCAACTGGTGACTTACCTCTTCGTCTCCGCCACCGACGACGATACAGAAAGCATAAGGAGACTCTGCTGCTGGTACCATGTAATCATCAGGAAGCTCTTTCCAGTGCTTGCCGGACCTTGGTTCTATTCCCAGCCATCCATTTGTACCGAGGTCAACCCACGAGAAATGCCTGTATCTGCCGAGTGGCATGAAACTCTTCTCATAGAGCCACTCATACACCGCATCTTTCGATTTGAAACCGTATTCATAGAGATGCTTTGCCATTTCGGGAACCATAACGATTGTTTTCGCGCCTTCCCTGCCTGCCCAGAACTCGTCTATCAGGTACTCAAGCCAGTTATGCGGTCCGGGTATTCCTTTTACTCCGAGCTTCCTGGCTATCCCACCATGACCGCTCTTCTGAAAGGCACGGTAGCCTCCCGGTGAGAACTGAACGCCCCTTATGCCATCGTTGACATGGGGAATGACCATCATGATACTCTCGTCTTTCCCGTAGCCGTTTTCTTCATTCAATCCTTCCCAGCCGGGCGGTAAAGCGTCGGCATTTTCTGCACAGCAGCGGCTGCCCTCGAAGGGGCTGCCGATACTGGTCATGCGGTTTACACCCGGAATAGCACCGCCCAGGTTACGAGCCATGATTTCATATGCGCGGCCAATGGCTGAATTAGCGACATTTCCCGGACCAAGCATACCGCAGCCACTGCTCATACCAACCTCTTTCGCGTAAGGGCCACTCACACAGAGCCAGTGTCCGAAGGTGTGAGTACTTCCGATAAAGGTTCCCGACTCTGCTATAGCCAGTACTGCAGGAAGGTGTTCGGGTTTACAGCCTGCCATTACCGCACAGGCAGCTACTTTCTCCACCGTTGCCGTCCACCCCATCGGCTGGAATTCGACCGGATCTCCCTTTCTTCGACGCATTCCTCCCTCCATTCGCATTTCGGGCAGAATGTCCTTAGGAGGTTTCGTTCCCTCTCTCTGGAATTGGAATGGATTTCTCCTGGCTCCCCGCATCGGATCCTGCTGGTGGACAATAAGTTCATCCGGTTTGTGGCTGGTACCCTTAAGCATCTCTGCCACACGTTCCTCAGTAGGTATCCTGACTGGTAGACCATCCGTGTATATGGCGATAGGAGCGTTCACAGGGTGTCCGATATATTCCGTCTGGTGGAAGAACTCCTCTGCCTCATCTATTGTGCCTTCAAATATTATTCTTCCGGCTGGCGAGGGCTCCCATCTCCCGCTTTGCTTTTCTTTATCGGTTAAGGGGCGAGTCAGCATCTCCATCATCGGTTCGGTAAATTCTTCAACGTCAAGTTCACCATGGACGGTACGCGAAGCGGGTAAAAAGCGGACTTCGGGTACTCCGTACCGCAACGCCGTCTGTTTTACCATCTGATGCTGGTCTTCAAGATCGACTATTACCGTCGGTATTCCTGCCTTCTCCAGTTTGGTTATATAGGGCAACTGCCCCCATACGGCGCCGCTTCACCAGCATACCGCCAGTATCACGGCATCCGTTGTTTTCATTTCCTCTTCGGTAAGCTGGATTGGAGATGGGGCGTATGTTTTCTTCTGAGTCCAGTTCACGTTGGGATAATCCTTCTTGAGTTTCTTCTCCAGCGGAATGGTAATATCCGGCTCGCCTGTTATACTGAAGTGTATTGTTTTACCGTCCAGCGTATCCAGACGCGGTGCCAGAGGGTAGGTATCGACCGGTACTGATATACCTGTGGGATTAATACACCTTACTTTCTCTGCCATTTGTTCGTCTCCTTAGTATTACTGTTTGACCTATCCAGGTAGCAATATTATTTAAAGGCTGTTATATTACAACAGGTGATATTCTTATTTTGATTTTTGTGTTTTTTCTTCTCTGTCAGGACGTCTGAACATAATCCTTCTTTCCGCAACGATCTTCTCATGGTAGACTCGTAGTTCTTCATCGGTAGGCGGTTCGGTATCAGAAATATCATAGGCTACTTTGATATCCCATCCGATTTCTTCCTTGACTTTTTGAAGAGTGATGCCACAACCTGTGTGAACAGTTTTTACCGTCATCTCCCTGTTTTCAAAGGTAAAGGTAGCCAGGTCTGTTATTACCGACACCGGACCGTTATCGGAAGGCAGCCCTGCTTCTTTTCTACGATTTGGTTTGCCATCGAAATAGCCCGGGCATGTATTGAAGTCAACCCACTCAGGGAATCTCCGTTTACTCTGTTCAAGGATTATTATGGTGCGGTTACAAAAACTCATCCGGTCGACGCTCCTTTCTTAACATCTAAAACCTTGCCTATTGTGATAATTAAAACTTTGAAAATCATTCGGGAAATAGTGGTCCAAGTTACACACAATAGAGCCTGGATTATAGAGTTAATTTTTAAAAGGGAATCCTCACACGAATTATTCCCGTTACTATATGAATGTCGGATTGGTATCTTTTATTTTTCTTCAATTCTTCATCTATATAGTTGAACGGAGGAGCACCTTACTCTTAAACTCTTATCGCTTGCGATGAGCACGACAATTATTAACAAACCTAATTGGTATCATCTTCCTTTCTCACCTTTTTAAGGACTTTTTCAATCTTTTTGTTATTCAATCTGTAACTTCCCAGGCCACCACGCAGCCTCGGGTCAAGGACATCCCGTACGCCGTCGCCGAACATGTTCATACCCCAGACAACAATCGCTAATGCTAATCCCGGCCAGATAGCCATCCAGGGAGCGGTGAACATATAACGCCGGGCGTTACCGCTCAGCATGGCACCCCAACTCGGATAAGGGGGCGGGATACCGAAGCCGAGGAAGCTCAAGGAAGACTCTGCTAATATGGCACCGCCCATGCCCATCGAGAAACCGACGATAACCAATGGCATAATGTTGGGCACAATATGCCTGAACATGATGCGAAAATCACGCGCACCTATCGACCTAGCCGCCTCCACGTAGACATTTTCCCTGATGTTGATTACATAGCTGCGTGTCGCCCGGTTGGCTGCGCCAAGACCACCCAGGATACCCAGCAGGAGAACGAGCTGAATAAGCCCCGGGCCGATGATGGCTACTACTGTTAACATTATTACGAGTGGGGGAAAGCACATCATTGTGTCAACGAAGCGCATGACAATCATGTCTACCTTACCGCCTAAGAAGCCGGCAAGTCCTCCGATGAACAGATGCATGACGGAAGACATCAGGGGCACGCTCAAGCCGACGATCATCGAAATACGTGCTCCGTAAATAATCCGGCTCAGAAGGTCTCGACCGAGATTATCTGTTCCGAGCAGAAACTGCGCTGACGGAGGTTCGAGAATGTGATCCAGGTCCTGCCACATGTAATGGTACGGTGCCAGCCAGTCGGCGAAAATGCCAGTCAGTAAGAGGGTAATAACGATAAGGAACCCAAAGGTACCCAGGGGTTTCTCCTTAATCAGCCTAATCACAACTTCCACCAGGAAAGGATAGTGTTTCCTCTTTTCTCCGACGGCATCCGCAACTCTTGCGCTTTCTTGCATTAATTTTTCCTTCCTCTACCGGTACTTCACTCGGGGGTCGAGCCAGGCGTAAGTAATATCAACTGCCAGGTTACAGAACAGGACTAGCGTGGCTGACATCAAGTTCATTCCACTGATGATTGGATAATCCCGTTGATTGACTGCATCGAACAGCCAGCGACCGACCCCGGGAAGATTGAAAATCTGCTCCGTGATAACAGAACCACCGATTATCCCCGGCAGCCCCATACCGACGATGGTAACCATCGGTATCAATGTGTTTCTGAGGGCATGCCGATAAATGACTGTTCGCTCGGAAAGACCCTTCGACCAGGCGGTACGAATGTAGTCCTGGCGCAGCACCTCCAGCATCATTGTGCGCACGAATCGCATCATAGTGCCGGAGAAAGCCGCTCCCATGAGAACCGCCGGGATACCGAACTGGATAAGATTATTTGCAGGATCTTCAGTGAAGGGGACGTACTCTATTGGAGGAATCCAGTTCCACCAGACCGCAGGGAAAACTATTACCATGGTCATGAGCCAAAAGCCTGGTATTGATAGCATAAGAATAGCCATGGTCCGCCCGGCATAGTCTGCCATAGAATCTTGCCGGATGGCTGAAAAAATTCCTAGAGGCACGGCGATCACCAAACCTATTATCATCGACAGGATACCCAGCTCGATTGAAATAGGTACTTTGGAGAAAAACTCCTCGGTGACAGGACGACCGGATCGCATCGATGTCCCCAAGTCTCCCCGGACCACGCCGGTGACCCAATTCCAGTATTGTTCATGGATCGGAGTGTCGAGACCGAGTTCCCCGCGAATCATCTCACGAGCCTCTTCGTAACTCATTGCTCCTTCGGTGTTTATTTCAGCGATTATCATATCGATAACGTCGCCAGGGATAAAGCGGACACTGAGAAAGACGATCATGGTAAGTAGTATCAAGGTGGGAATTATGAGTGCAACTCGCCGAAGTAAATACGCTCGCAAAACGTTTTCCTTTCCATACTCAATTAATTAACAGCCGTGTCTTTATACAACCAAGCTTGAAGGTGCATTCTTTTTCCACCTCGCCCTGAAAATAACGGGCGAGGTGGAAATATTTGTCTTACTTACGTTTGCGTAAATATAGTCTTTATACTCTGCTGAGCAGAGGTGATCATTTAATGTCCCATTGACCTCTTCAATTCCTGGTCAACCCAGGCCCAGATAACCCAATTATCCGTGTTCATGTAGCCAACACTCAATGGCCCGTAATAGTTCTTGACCCAGGGCCACCACAGGTCATAGGAGACTCCACCGGGCATCGGTACAATCCATGCCTGAGCGAGAACGTACTTCATGAGTTCGCGGTGGACTGCGTCGGCGGCTGGGTCGTCAACGATGGACAAGGCTATCATCTCTTCCCGTGCTTTGTTCACCACGGGGTCGTCGATATAGGCGGGATTGGTTGCTGCAGTGCCCCACATGCACAGAGCAGAATGGAGGTTGGTGATGGGTGCACCGGTTCCCCACATCATCTGGTCGTAATTACGGTTCTGCAGGATGGTGTACCACGCGCCTTGCTCCCTTGGATCGAGGGTTACATCAATGCCAACCTGCGCCCAGTAGCTTTGCATTGTCTGGAACCAGTCCAAGACATCGGTCCTGTTCATCACGATGATATTGGCCTTGAATCCGCTGGGATAACCGGCCTCTGCCAGGAGTTGCTTTGCCGCCTCCGGATCGTAGGTATAGATATCTTTTACCTCATCTGGACAGTCCGGGTCGGTCACGTCAAGGTAGGCGTCTTTAAAGTCCTGGTTGTAGCCGATCGGCCAGGCCAGCCATCGGGCGCCCTCTCCGTAGAGTGCCGTAGCGATTTTTCTGAAATCAAGAGCCTTGAAGATAGCTTTCCGAACCCTGATATCGTTGAAGGGCTCTTTGTCCGTCCGCATAGCACAGTTACCTGCTCCACCGAATGCTTCCCTCTGATAGTATTCGAGGTCAGGCAAGGCTTGGATAAAGGTAGGACCGTCCTGCCAGTCAGCATTCATGTTGTCGATATTGCCGGTCCTGAAGGCGGACTGCCTCGTATTGGTATCAGCAATGATGAGGACTCTGACCTTGTCAGCATATGGAAGCTGGTCACCTTCACCAGGGCCAATCTGGTTCTTCATGTAGTAGTTAGGGTTCCTTTCAAATGTCACCGAACTATTGTCAAGTAGGTCTTTGAGCATGTATGCACCGGAACCAACCAGGTTTCTCCAGTCCGTCATATCACCGTAGGTTTCTACAACTTCATGAGGAACTACATGGAAGAAGTCGGTTACCCGAAGGATCCACTGGGAAGTAGGAGGAGCAGCCTTAACCATGAACGTGTACTTGTCAGGAGCAGTTATTTCGGCTTCCCGAAGGTATGGGTAAGCATTGTAGATATAGGATGTAGGAGTTTTACACATCTGGTTGAAGGAGAAAGCGACGTCTTCAGCAGTCACCTCGCGGCCTCCGACCAGCTGGCTGGCCTCACTTTCCGGATCGAGAGCCCAGTGACACCCTTGCCTGATGTGAAAAATGACCGTACCTGTATCCCATTCATCAAAATTCCAGCTTTCGGCGAGATCACCGGTCTTGTACAACAAAACCCGACCCCAACCCCGTGTATCGTTAGTGCCGGCTGGACCCTTTGTCCAGTCACCTATCCACATTTCCTGGCTGGTGAAACGCATCGGGTGATTGAACGTTATCGGGCTGCCTTTAACTTCATCGAAATCTTGCCAGTTGGTGGTTGTAGAGATAACTATCGAGCCCCCGTATTGCGGTACGTTCGAATCTACTTCCTGTTCCGTTTCTTTTTCAGTTTCTCCTCCTGTCGTCGTTTCAGTGATTACTACCTTATCATCTCCTTCGTCTGTCGTTGTTGTCCCATCCGTTGTTTTCTCACCACATGACGCCAGTACAAGTGACAAGACCATGAGACAACTGATGATGATCCATACAAATTTCTTCATTTTATCTGTACCTCCTTCGAAAGGGTGTAATAGTGGCGTAATATATCTAAATATGTATTCACATAGTATCTCCCCCTTTGTTTTTACTAATTAGCTATCTAAGGCTGATATTATATGGGTAGTATTAAGCTAAGTCAATCCTGCCGCTAAGCCCGATTACCCCCAGGGCTCCGGTCACGGGAGGGGTCTGGGTTGTAATTTAAGCTGATGTGAGTTGTCAGCACCCAGCACCCTGGTTTTCCCCCGGCAGGACTGACTCAACTTTACCCAGGACTATATATATTAATTTCCCTTATACTGCATTTTGAACAAGTTAAACGATAGTAAAATATAACGAAAATGATAAAGGCACAAATAACCAGATCTTATTATGGTTTTTGGTGCACTTGCGCATTATATACAATTCCTTGTAACCGGAAGGTTTAGATGGAAATATCCTATTTATCACAGGTATGCGGATAAGTATATTGATAAGTTGATGCCAAGTCAAGTTGTTTGCACAAATTGCTTGTAAAAACGCACAATATGTGCTAAATTGCTCAAGGAGGAGGTACGGAGATGGACTTACTTGACACTCAAATAATAGAACTTCTGATGAAGGATGCTAATGTCAGCAGCACTTCATTAGCTAAGCAACTTAACGTTAGTTCTTCTACGGTCAGACGCAGGATGAAAGATCTACTTGAACAAAAAATAATACGTATAACAGCGGTTCCGAACCTTGAAAAATTTGGTTTGCCCGTAGTAGCGTTCATTTCACTCGAGGTATCTCATGAAAAAATCAAATCAGTTTTAAAGGCATTAAGCGCATATCCCCATGCTGCGTGGGTAGGTGCAACCAGTGGACTGTTTAATGTCAGGACTGTCTGGTGGGTTAGTTCAACTGAAGAACTTTATAATTTATTGGAAAGTGAAATAGGCAAAATAGATGGAATTATTAGAATTGAGACGTCTATTTGTTTACAAATCGAGAAACGTGAATCGACTGGTATCAAAGAGTTGTTTACTTAAATGAGTTGTTTGTGGTGAATTGATACACGCAATAGGAAAAGGCCTTCAGTCAGAGTAGCTTTAGGATCAATGCCCTTTTTTGAAAGTTAAAAGCATGTCACCGAGTATGTAGGTGTGTGTCAATTAGTAATCCTCCGACTGCCATTTGTACTTCCCTCCTTTCCGGTTAATATACATTCGTAGTCTTAAAAACAACGGTAATTAATAGCCTCAAGATTTCATATTCTTTCTTCACATCTTTATTCATACAATTGTACTCGGTATGAACTTATTAAGCCAGCGCTGCTAGTAACCCCGATTACCTCCAGGGAATCAGCCGAGAGAGAAGCATGGTTGGAATTTAAGCTGAGATGAGCTATCAACCCTCAGCGCCCTGGTTTCCACTGGCAGGGCTTGCATCTCTAAAGCAATGTGTCAGTCAATATAACTATTTTATTACGTATTATCAAT